>DNJM01000190.1:0-3066 GCA_003489085.1 Lachnospiraceae bacterium | reverse complement strand
ATGCAGACCCCCAAGGAGATCTGGCAGGAAGCATATGATTATATTTTTGTGATTTTTGCCGGAATTGCGGCAACGATGCTGTACAATATTGCAGCTGGAATTCTGCGGGCTGTCGGAGACAGTGTGACACCTCTTCTGGCATTGATCGGTTCCTCGGTACTCAATGTGGTTCTGGATCTTTTATTTATACTGGGATTCCATATGGGGACGATGGGAGCCGGACTGGCTACTGTATTGTCTCAGGCAATTTCCGGAGGAATCTGTTTCTGGTATATGTTCCGGAAATACGAGATGCTGCGTATCCGAAAGGACGAATGGGCGATTACCTTTGACAAAATGAAAGCACTTTTGGGACAGGGGATTCCTATGGCATTGCAGTTCTCCCTGACAGCGGTAGGGGCAATTGTACTGCAGGTGGCGGTGAACGGACTGGGAGCAGTATGCGTGGCAGCCATGACGGCAGGCGGAAGAATTCTCAGTATCTTCATTATGGTTTTTGACAGCTTTGGACTGGCCATTTCCACCTATTGCAGCCAGAATGTAGGGGCCATGCGTTATGACCGGGTGCGGAAGGGAATCCGTACCTGCTATAAAATGATGTTGTCCTGCTGTGCTGCTTCGATCGTGATCATTTTTACCGGGGGAAAGTATATGGCGTTGCTATTTGCAAAACCGGAGGAAGTGGAACTCCACAGTCAGATACTTACTTTCCTTCATATTAATGCGCTTGCGCTCCCACTCAGTGCGACGCTTGGAACCTTCCGATATGGTCTGCAGGGGATGGGATACAGTTTTACGGCAATGTTTGCCGGTGTGGCAGAGATGCTTGGAAGAATCGTAACTGCCGGAATTTTTGTGGTGCTCTGGGGCTTTACCGGAGTCTGCTTTGGACATATGGCCGCCTGGCTTCTGGCGGATATATTCCTTGTTATCAGTTATTTCAGGATTATCCGTAAAATGCCCTGTTACCGGGATATTCCGAAGCAGGAAAAAGATACATAAAGAATGAATAAAATGACGTATTTGACGAAAGAAGAGGAAGAAAACATGGCGGAATTAACACCAATGATGCAGCAGTATATGGAGACAAAAAAAGAGTATCCGGATTGTATTCTGTTCTATCGTCTGGGAGATTTTTATGAAATGTTCTTTGAGGATGCCCTGACCGCATCAAAAGAGCTTGAAATAACCCTGACAGGTAAAAACTGCGGACTGGAGGAGCGGGCGCCGATGTGCGGGATCCCGTATCATGCGGTGGATGGATATCTGAACAAGCTGGTATCCAGGGGATATAAAGTAGCCATCTGTGAGCAGCTGGAGGATCCAAAGCTTGCCAAAGGGCTGGTGAAACGGGACGTAGTGCGGATCGTTACTCCGGGTACAAACCTGTGTACGCAGGCATTGGATGAATCAAAGAATAATTATATTATGTGTATCGTATATATCGCAGACCGGTTCGGCCTGTCCGCGGCAGATGTCACAACCGGAGATTATTTTGTAACAGAGCTGGATGAAGGGACCAAGCTTCTGGATGAGATCTATCGATTTGCCCCGTCTGAGATCATCTGCAATGAGTCCTTCTGTATGAGCGGTGTGGATCTGGATGATTTTAAAAACCGTCTGCACACGGCTGTATCCTCTCTGGATGCATGGTATTTCGACGATGCTCTTTGTACCCGTACGCTTCTGGAGCATTTTAAGGTGTCGACATTGGAAGGACTGGGAGTCAAGGACTATGACTGCGGTGTGATTGCGGCAGGAGCACTTCTGAAGTATCTGGAAGAAACACAGAAGACCTCTCTGTCCCATTTAAGCCGTCTGACCGGCTATGTCACAGGAAAATATATGATGCTGGACAGCTCTACCAGAAGGAATCTGGAGCTGTGTGAAACACTGCGGGAAAAGCAGAAAAGAGGTTCTCTTCTCTGGGTACTGGACAAGACCCGGACAGCTATGGGTGCCAGAACGCTACGAAAGTATGTGGAGCAGCCACTGATTGATAAGGGGGAGATTGTCAAGCGTCTGGATGCGGTAGAAGAGCTGGTGAACAATGCAATCTGCCGGGAAGAAATCCGCGAATACTTAAATCCAGTTTATGATCTGGAACGTCTGATGAGCAGGATTACTTATCAGTCCGCCAACCCGAGAGATCTGACGGCATTTAAAACCTCCCTTTCCATGCTGCCGCCGATTTGCTGTGTGCTGGAGGATTTTTCTTCGGAGCTGATGAGAAATATCAGGGAAGATCTGGATCCGCTGGAGGATCTGTGTGATCTGATTACGCGGGCGATTCAGGAGGATCCGCCGATCGCCATGAAAGAAGGCGGTATCATCAGAGATGGCTACAATGAAGAGGTAGACCGTCTGCGGAGGGCCAAGACGGACGGAAAGACCTGGCTTGCCGAGCTGGAAACCAAGGAGCGCGAGGCGACGGGGATTAAAAATCTGCGGATCAAATTCAATAAAGTATTCGGCTATTATCTGGAGGTCACGAACTCCTTTAAGGATATGGTGCCGGATTATTATACCCGGAAACAGACCCTGGCCAATGCGGAGCGCTATACGATTCCGGAGCTGAAAGAACTGGAAGAGACGATTCTGGGAGCAGAGGATCGTCTGTATGCACTGGAATATGAGTTGTACTGTGAAGTGAGAAACCGGATTGCGGCAGAGGTGCTGAGGATCCAGAAGACAGCAAAGGCTGTGGCAGGACTGGATGCCTTTGCATCCCTGGCAGTGGTAGCAGAACGCAATCACTATGTCCGGCCGAAGATCAATGAAAAGGGATTGATTGATATAAAAGACGGGCGGCATCCGGTGGTGGAAAAAATGATTCCCAATGATATGTTTATTGCCAATGATACCTATCTGGATGACAGAAAAAACCGGATTTCTATTATTACCGGTCCGAATATGGCCGGGAAATCCACCTATATGCGGCAGAGTGCTCTGATCGTTCTGATGGCACAGATCGGATCCTTTGTGCCGGCAGCAAGCGCTAATATTGGTCTGGTGGATCGAATCTTTACCAGGGTGGGAGCATCGGATGACCTGGCCAGCGGACAG
>DNJM01000065.1 GCA_003489085.1 Lachnospiraceae bacterium | reverse complement strand
GTTGTATTTGGCGGCGAGCAGCAGAAAAATATCCGTTCCGGTACGGAAAATGTACCGGGTATCGCAGGACTCGGCCTGGCGTCGAAGCTGATTTATACGGATCTGGACGAGAAGACAGAAAGAATGCGCTGGTTAAAAAAGCATTTTATAGAAGGGCTGGGAAGAATAGATCGTATCATGGTGCACGGAGCCTGTGATGAGAGCAGTGCGCCGCATATTGTGAGTGTGGGCTTTGCCGGAATCCGCAGTGAAGTGCTTCTGCATACGCTGGAAGAAAAGGGAATTTATGTATCTTCAGGTTCCGCATGCGCATCCAACCATCCAGGCATCAGCAGCGTTCTGAAGAGTATGGGTGTTCCGAAAGAGTATCTGGAATCGACACTGCGGTTTAGTATGTCGGAATTTACGACAAGAGAAGAAATTGACTATACATTGGAAATGCTGTACAATTGTGTACCGATGCTGCGTCGGTATATGCGAAGATAGCAGAAAGGAAATAGAAAGGAACGAAAGAAGATGAAGTTTCAGTCATTTTTAATAAAGTACGGAGAAATCGGAATCAAAGGAAAGAACCGGTATCTGTTCGAGGATGCGCTGGTTCGGCAGATCCGATTCGCACTGCGTGATGTGGAGGGAGAGTTCAATGTCCATAAGGCCCAGGGAAGAATCTATGTGGACTGCGAAGCCGGCTATGATTATGATGAAACGGTTGATGCACTGAAAAGGGTATTCGGAATTGTAGGCATCTGCCCGGTTGTCCGTTTAGAAGATAAAGGGTTTGAAGAACTGAAAAAAGAAGTGGTCCGGTATATGGATCAGTTGTATCCGGATAAGAGGATTACGTTTAAAGTGGAAGCCAGAAGGGGCCGGAAGTCCTATCCAATGCGTTCTATGGAGATCAATTGTGATCTGGGAGAAGCGATTCTGGATGCATTTCCGGAGATCCGTGTGGATGTGCATCATCCGGATGTGCTTTTGAATGTGGAGGTGAGGGAAGAGATTTATCTCTATTCCGAGATTATTCCGGGACCGGGCGGTATGCCGGTCGGAACCAACGGTAAAGCGATGCTGCTGCTTTCCGGTGGAATCGACAGCCCGGTAGCCGGATATATGATTTCCAAAAGAGGTGTCGGTCTGGAAGCGACATATTTTCATGCGCCGCCGTATACCAGCGAGCGGGCAAAACAGAAGGTAATAGATCTGGCACGTCTGGTATCCCGTTACTCCGGCCCGATTCAGCTTCATGTTGTGAATTTTACGGATATCCAGCTGTATATTTATGATAAATGTCCACATGATGAGCTGACGATCATCATGCGTCGGTATATGATGCGGATCGCAGAGCATTTTGCCAAAGAGGATAACTGTCTGGGACTGATTACCGGAGAGAGCATCGGACAGGTTGCCAGTCAGACGATGCAGAGTCTGATGGCAACGAATGATGTCTGTACGCTTCCGGTTTATCGTCCGTTGATCGGCTTTGACAAGCAGGAGATTGTGGAAATATCTGAGAAAATAGATACGTATGAGACATCGATTCTTCCATATGAGGATTGCTGTACGATCTTCGTAGCAAAGCATCCTGTGACAAAACCAAATGTATCGGTGATCCGTAAGTCAGAAGAGCGTCTGAAAGAACAGATCGATGAGCTGATGCAGAAAGCGATCGAGACAACAGAAACAATTCTGGTGAAATAGAAAAAGCTGCTGCATTCTGAAAATGTGCAGCAGCTTTTATTTGCCAGGCATACGGTAAAAAAGGTCCCGCGGACCTTTTTGAGTTACACGAAGCACATTGGAAGGAGTTCTGAAAATCAGCATTCGTAAGCTTTTATGACTTCCAGAATCTGGTTTACCGTTGCTTCATTATCGGAATGAATATCCAGCTGAATCGGTTTGGAAAGATCCAGACTGAAGATGCCCATGATAGACTTGGCATCAATCACATATCTGCCGGATACTAAATCAAAATCAATGTCGAATTTGGTAATATCGTTTACAAATGATTTTACTTTGTCAATGGAATTTAAAGAAATATCTACGGATTTCATTAAAATTACCTCCCTGCTCATTATGTTTTACAAGTCTATATTAAGGCGTGGGTATCTAAAAGTCAAGGAACAAACTGCCGGGATTTGGTAAAATTTAAGGCAATTAGAAGACAGATTTACGGAAAGGAAAGAATATGAAAAAAGTCGCATTACACAATCTGGGCTGCAAAGTAAATGCCTATGAAATGGATGCCATGCAGCAGCTGCTGGTGGAAGCAGGATATGAGATCGTGCCCTGGAAGGAGCGTGCCGATATCTATCTGATTAACACCTGTACAGTAACCAATACGGCTGACCGGAAGTCAAGACAGATGCTGAATCGTGCAAGAAAGCAGAATCCGGATGCGGTCATTGTAGCTGCCGGCTGTTATGTGCAGGCACAGGAAGAGGCAGGACAGGCGCCGGACTATGCGGATATTGTAATTGGAAATAACAGGAAAAAGGATTTGATCCGGATCCTGCAGGAATATGAAGAGAATCAAAGAAATGCTGATATTATTGATATTAATCATACAAAAGAGTATGAAAAACTGCAGATCAGTCATACATCCGGGCATACCCGTGCCTATATTAAGGTACAGGACGGCTGTAATCAGTTCTGCAGCTACTGTATCATTCCCTATACCAGGGGCAGGGTCAGAAGCCGGGCGCTTTCTGATGTCATTTCTGAGGTAAGAGAACTGGCGGCTAACGGATACCGGGAGATTGTTCTGACAGGAATTCATCTGAGCTCCTATGGAGTGGATCTGGAAGAGGGCAGTCTGCTGTCTCTGATTCATGCGGTCAGCCAGGTGGAAGGGATTGACAGGATTCGTCTGGGATCTCTGGAACCCAGGATTATTACAGAAGAATTTGCAAAGGCACTTTCAGAAAACAAGAAGATCTGTCCTCATTTTCATTTGTCCCTGCAGAGCGGCTGCAATACGACTCTTGTGAGAATGAACCGCAAATATACGGCAGAAGAATATTACGAAAAATGCTGCCTGCTGCGGAAGTATTTTAAAAATCCGGCCCTGACAACGGATGTAATCGTTGGCTTTCCGGGAGAAACGGAAGAAGAATTTGAGGAGACAAGAGCGTTTATTGATCAGGTGAGCTTTTATGAGACACATGTATTCCAGTATTCCAGACGGCGCGGCACGAGAGCGGATGCAATGCCGGATCAGATACCGGAATCGGTTAAGAAACAGAGAAGTGAGATTCTGCTTGCACTGGATGAGAAAAAACGCCGGTTGTATGAAGAAAGCTGGCTGCAGCAGAAGGTAGAAGTACTGATGGAAGAAGCTGTAGAGAGAGACGGAATTATTTATCAGACCGGACATACGAAGGAATATGTCCGTGTACAGCTGAAAAGTAAGGAGAATATGCACAATCGGATCATTTCCATGCAGATTGCAGATGGTTCACAAATTGTACATTGAAATTTAGATGCATTTATATTAGAATAGTATAGAAGTACATTAAAGGACGTGATTAGATGGGCGATTTAAGCAATACACAATTTTTCAGAGTAGAACCAGGTCCGCAGATTAAAGCAGAAGAAGTCCTTGAGACGGTTTATCAGGCATTACGGGAAAAGGGCTATAACCCGGTGAATCAGATCGTAGGTTATATTATGTCCGGTGACCCAACGTATATTACCAGCCATAATGGTGCGAGAAGCCTTGTCATGAAGGTAGAGAGAGACGAGCTGGTAGAAGAGATGCTGAAGTCGTATATTTTAAATAAAGACTGGGAATAATTGGTATGAGAATACTCGGACTGGATTATGGTTCAAAGACTGTTGGAGTAGCAGTCAGCGATCCGTTGGGGCTGACTGCGCAGGGAATCGAGACGATTGAACGGAAGATGGAAAATAAGCTCAGACAGACTTTGGCACGTATTCAGGTGCTTGCAGATGAATACGGGGCAGAGAGGATTGTGCTGGGCTTCCCCAAGCATATGAATAATGATGTCGGGGAGCGTGCAAAGAAGTCGATTGAATTTAAGGAAATGCTGGAAAGGCGGACAGGCCTGGAAGTGATTCTCTGGGATGAACGGCTGACTACGGTGGAAGCGGAGCGGACATTGATAGAAAGCGGTGTAAGACGGGAAAACCGTAAAAAATATATTGACAAGATAGCTGCCGTTTTTATTCTGCAGAGCTATCTGGACAGTATCAATATGAAGAAGAGCCGTGAAGATTCGGATACCTGGGAATAATAGGAGAATATATGGAAAAAATTAAGTTTGAATTTGGTGAAGCCGGAGAAACGGTTGATTTTTTTGTGCTGGAACAGACAAAGATCAGTGGATGCACTTATATACTGGTGACAGATTCCGAAGAAGATGATGCGCAATGTCTGATTCTGAAGGATAAAAGTAATGCACAGGATCGCGAGAGCCTTTATGAGATTGTGGATGATGACGAAGAGCTGGCTGCAGTTTCAAAGGTATTTGAAGAGTTGCTGGAGGATGTTGATATTGAAATGTCCTGAGACATCCTTTGAAGGGGTCTTTTGTAAATGAGGTGTAGGTAAGGATGCCGGTCATGGAAGTTCGTTTTAAAAAATTATTAAGAGAAAAGGGACTCAAGGTAACGGAACAGAGAATGCTGGTTCTGGAAGTGCTTGAGGAATACCGAGGCCAGCACCTGACAGTAGAAGAGATCTATGCGGAAGTACAGAAGAAATGTCCGGATATAGGACTGGCAACGATTTACAGAACAGTACAGCTGTTGCTTGATATGCAGCTGGTGGACAGGATCAGTCTGGATGACAGATGCATTCGGTATGAGATTGGGCGGATGCCGGAAGGAGAAGAGAAGAGGCATCACCACCATCATCTGATCTGTACGACATGTGGGGCGGTACTGCCGTTTGACGCGGATTTGCTGGAAGAACTGGAACAGCATATTGAAAAGGCAACCGGTTTTCATGTCACGGATCACGAGCTGAAATTCTACGGGCAATGTGCTGCGTGCGCACGGAAAGAGAAATAATGTACGGATTTAAAAATTAAACGGAGGTGTCATTTTTTTGAAAAAAGAAAACAATTCAAAATTGCGAATCATTCCGCTTGGAGGTCTGGAACAGATCGGGATGAACATTACTGCTTTCGAATATGAAAACAGTATTGTTGTCGTGGACTGCGGGCTGGCCTTCCCGGAAGATGATATGCTTGGAATTGACCTTGTGATTCCGGATATCTCTTATTTAAGAGATAATATTGACAAGGTCAAAGGTTTCGTGATTACTCATGGGCACGAGGACCACATCGGAGCACTCAGTTACGTATTGAAAGAGATTAATGTTCCGATCTATACGACCAAGCTGACTATGGGAATTATAGAGAATAAGCTTAAGGAACACAATATGCTTCGTACCACCAGAAGAAAGGTAGTGCGCCACGGACAGTCGATCAATCTGGGGCAGTTCCGCATCGAGTTCATTAAGACGAATCATAGTATTCAGGATGCATCTGCGCTGGCAATCTATTCACCGGCAGGAATTGTAGTGCATACAGGAGATTTTAAAGTAGATTATACACCGGTCTTTGGAGATGCCATTGATCTGCAGCGGTTTGCGGAGATCGGGAAGAAGGGCGTACTGGCGTTGATGTCAGACAGTACCAATGCAGAACGGAAAGGCTTTACCATGTCAGAACGTACAGTGGGAAAGACCTTTGACAATCTGTTTGCAGAATATAAGAATACCCGTATCATTATTGCAACCTTTGCATCTAATGTAGACCGGGTGCAGCAGATTATCAATTCCGCCTACAAATATGACCGTAAGGTTGTAGTTGAAGGCCGGAGCATGGTAAATATTATTTCCACTGCGTCTGAACTTGGTTATCTGAATGTGCCGGATAAAACCCTGATTGAAATCGATCAGCTGAAGAATTATCCGGATGAAAAGACGGTTCTGATTACGACCGGAAGCCAGGGCGAGTCCATGGCGGCGTTATCAAGGATGGCAGCAGATATTCATAAGAAGGTCAGTATAAAGCCGGGTGATACGGTAATTTTCAGCTCCAACCCGATTCCGGGAAATGAAAAGGCAGTATCCAAGGTGATTAATGAACTGTCGCAGAAGGGGGCAAATGTGATCTTCCAGGATGCACATGTTTCAGGCCACGCCTGTCAGGAAGAGCTGAAGCTGATCTATTCTCTGGTAAAACCGAAATATGCTATTCCGGTGCATGGAGAATATCGGCATCTGAAAGCGAATGCAGGCATCGCGGAAGCTCTTGGAATTCCGAAGGAGAATATCTTTATTCTTCGTTCCGGAAATGTACTCGAACTGGATCAGAAGAGTGCGGAGATCAGCGGACAGGTGCATACGGGTGCTATTCTGGTGGATGGTTTGGGTGTTGGAGATGTCGGAAATATTGTACTGCGTGACAGACAGCATCTGGCGGAGGATGGTATTCTGATTGTCGTACTGACGCTGGAAAAGGGAAGCAATCAGCTGCTGGCAGGACCGGATATTGTATCCCG
>DNJM01000197.1:3183-4037 GCA_003489085.1 Lachnospiraceae bacterium | reverse complement strand
ATGAATATACAGTTGTAAAAGATAAAGTAAATATTGAGGTGAAAGAATATTTAATTAGAGAAACAGGAGAACACGAAATTTTTGCAGAGTTCATCTGGAACAATATTAGTTATCGTCTGGTCGGTGCAATGAATAGGGCGGAATTAGAAAAAGTGATTGATAATTTACATTTTGTGTAAGGTTTATGGGGCCGAAGTGTTAGATAATATAGAAACGGGGAAAATGTAAGTTGAGGAGGTTATATTGATGAAGAAAGTATCTAAGGTTAAACGATTTTTTTCGCTTCTGCTCATCATGATGTTGCTGGCATCTCAAACGGTTCATGCAGCGGAATGTGTGGATGGTTCCTATCTGACAGAGGATGAGGAAAGTACGGGAATTATGGAGATTGTTCCCTATGGAATGTATCTCCAGACGGGAACTTCTACGATAGGAGATAAGGGACCTGGTTTAGTCGCTGCGGGCGGAACTACGACAGCGCAGACGAAAGTGGCTACAGTAAAAGTGTCTGTTATGCTTGAAAGATATGTCGGCGGAAAATGGATACAGTATACGACCTGGCAGGCAAGCGCCAGCAATACGAACTATGTATCCAGTGCGAAAAAGGTTACGGTGCCTACGGGATTTTATTACCGGGTACGCTGCATCCACTCTGCGAATACCGATGCAAGCAGTTCCTGTACCAACGGTCTTTACATGTAGTTGTCAGCTCTAAATACTTAAGCACTCAGGTTCGGGAGCTCTGGCTCACCACTTTTATGAAATCATGCAGGTTTAACAAAAATAAGCCTATACATAGTTTTTGAGAAACCTTACTGCCTGACGATTTCCCCTGTTAAAAAAAGTGGTGAGCC
>DNJM01000197.1:2531-2887 GCA_003489085.1 Lachnospiraceae bacterium | reverse complement strand
AGTGAGCCAGAGCTCCCGAGCATTATGAGATTCCAAAACGCAAATCAAAAATAACCGATCCGGACGGGGAAACCTGACATTCCCGCAGAATCGGTTATTTCTCCAATTACTGTGTTGTCTATTTTCCAGAAGCAAGTTTTAAAGCCTGCGCAAGCTGATCCGGGCAGGAAGTGGATTTGAATCCACAACGAATACCATCCAGGCGGCGAATCGCCTCGTCTACCTTCATACCTGCTATCAGACGGGCAACTCCCTGTGTGTTGCCGGAGCATCCGCCGATGAATTCAACGGATTTTACAATATCATTTTCTAATTCAATATTAATCTGTTTCGAACAGACACCTTTTGGCTGATAA
>DNJM01000197.1:0-2239 GCA_003489085.1 Lachnospiraceae bacterium | reverse complement strand
AACAGACACCTTTTGGCTGATAAATCATCATTTTGTCCTCCTTTTCTGACCTATTATAGCAAACTTATTTTCATTATACCAGTCCGTAAATAGAAAAGTTGATAAATTATGATGCGCCACTTCGTGCGAGTATGTTAGAATAAAGAAAAAATAATATGGAAACAGGAGAATTAAAAAAATGATAGGAATTATTGGGGCCATGCAGGAAGAGGTACAGTCCTTGATTGAAGAAATGGAGGGAGCACAGAAGACAGAGTGGGCTTCTATGGAATTTTATCAGGGAATTCTTTGCGGGAGAGAAGTTGTGATCGTACGAAGCGGTGTGGGCAAAGTAAATGCTGCAGTCTGTGCGCAGATATTGGTAGATCGTTTTGGGGTGAAGGCGCTGATTAATACAGGGATTGCCGGATCATTGGATGCGGATATTGATATCGGAGATATGGTCATTTCAACGGATGCGGTACAGCATGATGTGGATGCGACTACTTTTGGCGATCCGGTTGGACAGGTGCCGCGGCTGGATGTATTTGCGTTTCCCGCGGATCCGGTTCTGGTTGAAAAGGCAGTAGAAGCGAACCGGGAAGCGAACTCGGACATTCGAACATTTACCGGTCGCATTGTAAGCGGAGACCAGTTTATCTCAGACAACGGGGTGAAGGAACGGCTTGTGAAGAACTTCGGAGCAAAGTGTACGGAGATGGAAGGCGCAGCAATCGCGCATGCAGCATATTTGAATCGGATTTCGTGTGTCATTATTCGAGCAATTTCGGACAAAGCCGACAATAGTGCTATAATGGATTATCCGGAGTTTGAACGGAAGGCAATCGTCCATTCTGCGCGGCTTGTGAAGAGTCTTCTGAAAAAGCTGGAGATGTTTTAGGTACCTGGAATCGCGCATTTTCAGGCAGTTCATGTAGAATTATGGAGAACGATTAGGACTTCCGAAGCCTCCTTTTTGCGTTATAATGTGTGCACGACGAAACACAGAAAAGGAAAAGGAGGGAATCACTACAATGTTAAAAACAATGGTAGATTATGATGTAATGTTCTATGTGATGGGTGTCGTGGCTCTGGTCGGAGTCTGCAGCAAGATGATTTCTCAGCTGGCGCTGAAGAGGCTGGTACGTGCTGCGGGCAATATGAATAAGAGTACACATAAGCTGATGAAGCTGATGCGTGCGAAGTTCGAACATGCCTGTATGGTGAGTGACCGGGTACAGAATGTAAATGCTTTTGTGGAGAAGTATGTATTCGAATATCGGGTACTGGGACTCAGGCTGCATACCTGGCAGCAGCTTCTCAGACAGTCGATGTGGGCCTGCATGCTGCTTGGCGCCATGGGAGCCGGCATGTATTATCGTACATATGGAATGGGTGAAACGGTATATCATTATGGCGGAATTGGCGCTTCATTGATGGTGCTGCTGTTTTTGCTGCAGGTTACAACGGATGAAAGGTATCTCCTGAAGAACGCGGAGATTTATATGATAGATTATCTGGAAAATGTATGTATGCATCGGTATGAAAAGACATATCAAAGGGAAGCACAGAGCAGGAAGGCGGCAGTCGGACAAGCTGTATTGGCAGGTGTGGACAGCAGAGCGGATGCAGGTACGGAGCATTTTGAAAAGAAAGAGAAGACAGAGACGGAAGCATCTCGAAAGATGGTAGAAGAACCTTCTGAGAAGGTGGTACCGATGGAGAAAGAAGCAGAACATACCGAAGAGATATTTTCCAGGAAAAAACGCAAGGAAATGCGGCGGGAGATCCAGGAAGGACAGAAAAGGAAGCATTTTGGCAGAAAAGCGGCAGAGGAAGAGCTGCCGAATCGAATCAAAGACAGGGAGACACCGGAAGAGCATCTGGGGGATGCGGCAGCAATGGAACCGGCAGGCAGAATGAGCTTCATAAGCGGAGAGGCGGATGCAGCTCCGAAGGAAGCCATTATTCGGGAGATTTTGGAGGAATTTCTGGCACAGCGGACATAAAATGTCCGTCTGAAACGGTAAAATGTCCGGGACTCCTTGCGAAAGCAGGTACATTTTGCTAAAATAAATGTGTCTATGGAAAAAATATAAAGGAGTGATACGTATGGCAAAGGTAACTTTTGATTATGCAAAGGCAAGTGCATTTGTAAGTGATCATGAAATAGAAAGTATGAAAGAGCTGGCCGCGGCAGCAAAAGAAACACTGGTTTCCAGAAAAGGTGCAGGCAACGATTTTCTTGGATGGATTGATC
>DNJM01000187.1:5428-6000 GCA_003489085.1 Lachnospiraceae bacterium | reverse complement strand
ATTACAGGAGAATGCACCAACATTCGGATAACGGCAAAAGAGATTGAATTTCCAGAAAGAAAATTTGTGAAACTTCTTTTAAATAGAGGATTTCTATATAGAAGTCCATCCGGCACGCTGCTTCCCTATGCGGTGGAGAAGAACAATGATCTGTTTATTGTAAAAGACTATTTTAACAATGGACATCTTGGTTCACAGACATTGGTTACACCAAAAGGAAAAGAATTTTTTAAAGCGTTGTGTGTGGAGGAAGAGTAAAAAATAAAGGAGGTGGTTGCCATGATTACAGATCTGGACAGCAGTTAAATCGCTGAAAGGAGGGAAAATCATGCAGGAAGAGGTAACTCAGAAAACGGTCACGTTCTGCATTCGGACTACCAAAGTAACAGCAGATCTATTGAAAAAGGTTCTTGCTGCTTATCTGCGTCATCAGAAGCAGAAATCGGTAGAGAAGAAAGCGAAGAAGAATCAGCCGAAACAGGGAAAGGTCACGGTAAAAGAGCTGGCAAAACAAAATGCCGGGATGGTCAATATCGAGATCACAAATAAGAATATCAAGTCCTTTGAACGCT
>DNJM01000187.1:0-5108 GCA_003489085.1 Lachnospiraceae bacterium | reverse complement strand
TATGCCAGAAAATACGGGATCAATTATGCTTTGAAAAAAGATAAGAGTAAAGATCCACCGATGTATCTGGTGTTTTTTAAAGGACGTGATCAGGATGCCCTTAATGCTGCTTTCCGTGAGTTTTCCCAGAAACAGATTCAAAAAGCGAATAAGCCTTCTATTCACAAGCGTCTTGCAACCTACAGAGCAATGATGCCAAAGAAATCGAAGGACAAAGTAAAGAACCGGCATCAGGAGCAGAGCCGATGAAAAAGCAAATCGGTAAAAATCTGATGCAAAAATGGAAGAATAAGATCAGGGTCAGGCTGTCCGCCCTGGATAAAAAGAAACTGGTTCTTACCAATATCCCATATATCTTAACTGCTTTTTATACAAATCGGGCATCATTTCTTTATAGAAACAGTCCGGGAGAAGATATAGGGAATAAGCTATTATATGCGATGGAACATGCAGACAGGATTCTTACCGGATTGCAGCCAAGTTTTAACTGGTGTGATATGCTGACAGGAATTGTAGCAGCTGTTATTCTGAAATTACTGGTATGGCAGAAACAGTCAGATGCAAAGAAACTCCGGAAAGGAATCGAGTATGGTTCAGCCAGATGGGGAAACGCTGAGGATATCAAACCTTATATGTCGGAAGATCCATGGATGAACATTCCATTGACAGCAACAGAAGCATTGACTATGGAAAGCAGACCTAAACAGCCAAAGTATGCAAGAAATAAAAATATAGTGGTCATCGGCGGCAGTGGTTCCGGAAAAACACGATTTTTTGTGAAGCCGTCAGTCATGCAGATGAACTGTTCCATGGTCATTACAGATCCGAAAGGTACTTTGATTGAAGAGTGTGGGAAGATGTTAGCAAAGGGACCACCTAAGAAAGATAAGAATGGAAATATCATGAAAGATAAATCAGGAAAAGTGATACACGAGCCATATGTGATTAAGGTTCTGAATACTATCAATTTTTCCAAATCGCTTCATTACAATCCATTTGCCTATATACGGTCTGAAAAAGATATCCTGAAGCTGGTTACAACAATCATTGTTAATACCAAAGGCGAAGGGGAAAAAGCTTCCGAAGATTTTTGGGTGAAAGCAGAGAAATTGCTGTATACAGCACTGATTGCTTTTATCTGGTATGAAGGGGATGAAGAGGAAAAGAATCTGAATACCCTTTTGGATCTTTTGAATGAAAGCGAAACCCGTGAAGAGGATGAAACTTACCAGAATCCAGTGGATATGATGTTCCAGGAATTGGAAGAAAGAGATCCGCAGCACTTTGCGGTCAGACAGTATAAAAAATACAAAATGGCGGCTGGAAAAACTGCCAAAAGTATTCTTATTTCCTGTGGTGCGAGGCTGGCACCATTTGATATAGCAGAACTCCGCGAGATTATGTCTTATGATGAAATGGAACTGGATAAGATCGGGGACAGGAAGACAGCCTTGTTTTTGATTATGTCCGATACAGATACAACCTTTAACTTTGTGATTGCCATGTTACAGTCACAGCTTTTCAATCTGCTTTGTGACAAGGCAGATGATGAGTATGGTGGAAGACTGCCGGTTCATGTGCGTGTCATCGCTGATGAGTTTGCCAACATCGGGCAGATTCCACAGTTTGACAAGCTAATCGCAACCATCCGAAGCAGGGAAATCTCTGCTTCTATTATTTTGCAGTCACAGAGTCAGCTAAAGGCAATGTATAAGGATAGTGCAGATACTATTCTGGGTAACTGTGATACCACACTATTTCTTGGAGGAAAAGAGAAAACTACCTTAAAGGAAATGAGCGAGCTTCTGGGTAAGGAAACTATTGACCTGTATAACACTTCGGAGACGAGGAGTAATCAGAAATCCTTTGGATTGAATTACCAGAAAACAGGCAAACAGTTGATGACAGAAGATGAAATCGCAGTTATGGATGGAGGGAAATGTATCCTGCAGATCCGTGGGGCCAGACCATTTTTCTCGGACAAATATGATATCACGAAACACAAAAACTATCGGCTTCTTGCAGATGAAAACGAGAAGAACCGGTACAAAGTAGAGAAAGAGTTAAATCCGCAGTACACACCGAAATCGGAAGAAGAGGTGGAAGTGATTCATGTAGAACTGTCGGAGTAACCTTGGGAATGAATGGAAAATAATGAGGAAAGGAATAACTGACAATGGGTGCGCTGGCTTTATACCAGCGTTTTTTCATTCCCGTAAACACCTGAAAGAAGTCAGTTTTGGTGAATGTATATGGCATTTTTTAGCAGTGCAATTACAACTTTAAAAACTCTTGTAGTCGCAATCGGCGCAGGTCTTGGCGTGTGGGGTGTCGTAAACCTTCTGGAAGGATATGGAAACGACAATCCCGGCGCTAAGAGCCAGGGCATCAAACAGCTGATGGCTGGTGCCGGAATCATGCTGCTGGGAACTACCCTGATTCCACAGCTGGCAACATTGTTCTCTTAAGAGGAGTGGTAGATGAACACCATCATTGAGAGAATTACGGAAGCGATAAAGGATATCCTAATCGGGCTTATTAAGTCATGTTTGGATAACATGTTCACGTCTGTCAATGAGCAGGTGGGAACCATAGCCGGGCAGGTGGGACAGACACCGCAGGGATGGAATGCCGGAATCTTCAATCTGATCCAGAACATTTCCCAGACGGTGATCGTCCCCATTGCGGGACTGATCATCACATTTGTCCTGTGCTATGAGTTGATTACGATGGTAACGCAGAAAAATAATTTTCATGAATTTGAGACTTATAACATTTTCCTCTGGATCTTCAAAGCGTATGTAGCTATTTATCTGGTGACAAATACGTTCAATATCACGATGGCGGTCTTTGACGTTGGGCAGCATGTGGTCAACAATGCCGCCGGGGTGATATCAGGAAACACTACGGTGGATGCATCGGAAGCAATCACAAGGATTGTGGATGCACTGGAAGACATGGAACTGGGGGATTTGTTCTTGTTATCTATGGAAACGCTGTTGATCAGTATTACCATGCGGATTCTGTCAATCATTATAACCGTTATTTTGTACGGAAGAATGATAGAAATTTACCTTTATACTTCCATAGCACCAATTCCGTTTGCCACCATGACCAATAAGGAATGGGGCAATATCGGAAACAACTATTTAAAAGGCTTGTTCGCACTGGCATTTCAGGGATTCTTCATGATGGTCTGTGTGGGAATTTATGCAGTTTTAGTAAATGCAATGACCATATCCAGTGACCTTCATGCAGCAATGTTTTCAGTAGCGGCTTATACCGTGATTCTTGCATTTTCATTATTCAAGACCGGAAGCCTTAGCAAATCAATATTCAATGCCCATTAACGGGCAGGAAAGGAGCGCATACCATGGCGTATGTACCAGTACCAAAAGACCTTACCAAGGTCAAAACAAAAGTAGCGTTAAATCTGACAAAGCGGCAGCTGATTTTCTTTTCGCTGGCCGCAGTCACCGGGATACCGTTTTACCTGCTGGCGAGGAAAAGCATCGGCTCGGATGTGGCCGCCATTTTCATGGTGACGATCATGCTGCCGTTCTTCTTCCTGGCAATGTATGAAAAAGACGGCCTCCCGTTTGAAAAGATTATGGGGAATTCCTATGGATTTAGTGATTGCGGAGAAGCCTTCGGTCGCACAGGGCATTGCTGCGGTGATCGGAGCGAAGGAGAAAAAGGACGGCTATCTGGAGGGGAACGGCTACCTGGTAAGCTGGTGCATCGGGCATCTGGCCGGGCTTGCCAGTGCGGAGGTGTATGATGCCAGGTATGCAAAGTGGAGCTATGACGACCTGCCGATCATCCCGGAGGAATGGAAGTATGTGGTAGGGAAAGAAAAGAAAAAGCAGTTTGACCTTTTAAAGAAGCTGATGCGTGACGAGAGGGTAACTGCTGTGATAAACGCCTGTGATGCAGGAAGGGAAGGGGAGGCGATCTTCCGCACGGTTTACCAGATGGCAGGATGCACAAAGCCCATGAAGCGGCTCTGGATTTCCTCAATGGAGGATGAGGCGGTCCGCAGGGGCTTTCAGGAGCTGCGGCCCGGAAGCGATTATGACGGGCTGTATGATGCGGCAAGGTGCAGGAACCAGGCGGACTGGCTGGTGGGAATCAATGCCACAAGGCTGTTTTCCGTGTTGTATCAGAAAAAGTTAAATATCGGGCGCGTGATGTCGCCAACGCTGGCACTGGTGGTAAAGCGGGAGGCGGAGATCGGCGCGTTCAGCCCGGAGCCTTTCTATACAGTGGTGCTTGAGATGGGAGATTTTTCGGTATCCGGCAAAAGAATTAGCGATAAAGATGAGGCAAAACAGCTTCTGGAAGCCTGCCGAGGAGAAACAGCGGTGATTAAGGAAGCAGGGACAAAGAAGAAATCGGAAAAGCCTCCCGCCCTGTATGACCTGACTACGTTGCAGAGGGAAGCAAACCGGATTCTTGGCTACACGGCCCAGCAGACGCTGGACTACCTGCAGAACCTCTACGAAAAAAAGCTCTGCACCTATCCGAGAACTGATAGCCGGTATCTGACCTCTGATATGGAGCCGGGTTTACCGGAGCTTGTACGGATTACAGCAGAAGCAATGCCGTTTGCGGCAGAAAGCACCATCCAGCCGGATGTGACGCGTGTGATTAACAATAAGAAGGTGACAGACCACCATGCGATCCTGCCGACGAAAAATATCAGCAGGAAGCAGGCCGGAGAGCTGCCGCTGGGGGAGCGGTCCCTTCTGGAACTGGTCTGCCTGCGGCTCTTGTGTGCAGTGAGCGCGTCCCATGAGTATGCGGAGCGGACCGTCACCGCAGAGTGTGCCGGACAGCTTTTTACGGCAAAGGGCAAGGAAACCATAAATCCGGGATGGAAGGCACTGGAGGAGGGATACCGCTCCGGCTCTGAAAAAAATGCGGAGAAAGAGGGAGAAAAGGAGCAGCGCATCCCGAAGGTGAAAGAAGGGGATTCTTTCCCGGTTTCCTCCGCTTCTGTCCGGGAGGGGAAAACCTCACCGCCGGGACATTTCACGGAGGACAGCCTGTTGGCTGCAATGGAAAATGCCGGCGCAAAGGATATGCCGGAGGATGCGGAGCGTAAA
>DNJM01000170.1:2445-3895 GCA_003489085.1 Lachnospiraceae bacterium | reverse complement strand
ACAGAAGTGATTGACACGTATGTTTACCGGACCTTTAAAAATACGGGCGATCCGAGTCTGACGATGGCGATTGGACTTTATCAGTCAATTGTAGGGTTTATTCTGGTATTTACGGCGAATCGCATCGTGAAAAAGAAATTCCCTGAGGGGGCTTTATTCTAAGAAGAGAGCGGGGGTAATTATGGCATCTGGAAAAATCGGTGGAGTAAAATCACACAGTATCGGAGAACGAATCGGAAGCGCGGCGATTCATTTAATCATTGGGGGCTATGCGCTGGTCTGTATTGTTCCATTTATTCTGGTTTTGATTGTATCGTTTTCTTCGGAAAAGTCGATTACGCTGAATGGATATTCCTTCGTGCCGATGGAATGGTCCGTGTCCGCTTACCGTATGCTGTTTTTTAATGGCTCCAGCGTACCGAGAGCGTATATGGTGACGATCTGCGCGACGCTGATTGGAACGCTGATCGCGTCACTGATCACATTTGGTGCAGGGTATACTCTGGCGAACAGACACTGCAAATATAGAAATGGATTGGCTTTGTATTTCTACATTCCAATGGTATTCTCTTCCGGACTGGTTCCCTGGTATATGATGTCCAAGAACCTGGGCTGCTATGACAATATCTGGGCGCTGATCGTTCCTTCTCTGATGTTTTCGCCATTCAATATGTTTCTTGTCCGGAATTTTGTCCGGGAAATTCCAGAGGAGTTGGACGATTCCGCAAGAATTGACGGGGCGGGAGATATTGCGATCGCATTTCAGATTTACTTTACTTTGTGTAAGCCGGTGCTTGCGACGATTGCGCTGTTTTATGCGATTGGCTATTGGAACAATTACTTTAATGCGGTGATGCTGGTAAACGATCCGGACTATTTTAATTTGCAGATGCTGTTATTTAAAATTCAGTCAGAGATCGCATCGTTAAGCAAGATGGCAGTAGGGACAATGGGGGCTGTTAATCCTCCGAAGGAAAGCTTCAAGATGGCGATGTCTATTGTGACAATCGGCCCGATCGTTCTGCTGTACCCTTATCTGCAGAAATATTTTGTCAAGGGGATGGTGGTAGGCGCCGTCAAGGGATGATGTGCCGAAACGGCAGCGGTGAAAGAAAGAGGGGAATCCCTCTCTCGGGACAGCGAGGAAGCAAGCTGGAACGAAAGAACTGCCGATTGCATAATAATTGCATAATAAAGGAGGACAAGAAATGAGAACAAAAGGATGGAAAAGACTGTTGTCGGCGACGGCTGCCACGAGTATGGCAATGTCGCTCGCGGTGTGCGGCGGTACAGGGACAATGGAAGCAAAGGCTGCTTCCGGGGAAAAGCATCCCTGTCGGATTGTTCAGCCGGGATCTCTGCCCAGCGATTATGAAACAGGCATCGCAGCCGTAAACAAGAAGCTGGAAGAAGACGGCGTAGACATCGAGGTGGAGGTAATCCGGATTCC
>DNJM01000170.1:0-2227 GCA_003489085.1 Lachnospiraceae bacterium | reverse complement strand
GAGGTGGAGGTAATCCGGATTCCAGGGGATGCCTACTCGGAAAAAGTAAACCTGATGCTGTCTACTGGTGAACCGTTTGAAATTATGCATATTATGCAGGATGTAAGGAATATTTCTTCTTATGCAGGCGTAGGTTCTATTATTCCAGTGACAGACTATATTGACAAATATCCGAATCTGAAGGAAAAATTTACAGATGTTGAGTGGTCTTCTACTCTTTATGACGGCGAGTATTATGCGATTCCAGACGCGTGGAGGGCGCTGGATCATAACGTATCCTTTATGGTATATCGGGAAGATATTTTGAAACAGGCAGGATACGATGCGCTTCCGGAGACAGTGGATGAAATGATTGACGTTATGAAAAAATCACAGGATATTATCCTGGAGGAGAGCGGGATAAAGGCGTATCACTGGTTCCACGCTAACCAGTACCCCGCAAACTGGCTGCACAGAAGCTATGATACTTACCCGTTTTATGTTGATTTTGATCTTGGACTGACGCTGGTAAGGCAGGATGGGACAGTTGACTCGTTCTATGAATCCGAGGAATTCAAGAAGGATTGCGAAACGTATTATGAAATGTATCAGGCCGGTCTGGTCAACCCGGATGTGCTGAATCTGGATTCTCAGGCGAAATACGATGATGCAAATTACGGAGCATTTTTGCCGTCACAGACCTTTGACTCGAATATACAGAATAAGATTAAAGAAAATATTGGAGTAGATGCTTCTGTTAAATGGACAAGAATCTTCCCGGAGAAGCCGGATTTGGTGTATACTTTTGGTCAGAATATGAACGCAGTTTCGTCTACCGCAGAGGACCCGGAGACTGCATTCAAATTCTTTGACTGGCTGTATGCGTCGCAGGAAAATTTTGATCTGTTCCACTATGGGGTAGAAGGTACGCACTATACGCTCAATGACGCGGGCAGGATGACACAGACCAAGGGAGAGGATGGAAATCCGCTTTATTTCATGGATACCTGGATAACTGGCTATCTTCCATATCAGCGCTATACGGAAGATGTGACAGAGGATTACATCGACTATGATACATACAAATCCGATAATTACGTGGTGACTCCAGCGGCAGGCTTTGTATTTGACGCGACGAATGTTCAGACAGAGCTGACGAATCTGGAAATGGAAATTATCACATCGATTTATCCGATCAAGATGGGCCTGGTACCTTATGAGGAGAACATCGACGATGCGATTGCGCGGCTGAAGGCGGCAGGACTGGATACGTATCTGGAAGAGTACAGAAGCCAGTTTGCAAAGTATCTGGAAGAGCATCCGGAGGTGCTTGGATAAGAAGAGGCAGCAAGTTACCAGAAAAAGAGAGGCGCAGGTTTTCAGCTGCGCCTTTTTAAAACACAACTTAGAGGTGAAATCGGATCACACGGATCGCAATGACTTTTGACACGATAATTTGATTTGCAATAGGGACAACGATATGGACATGAGTGTAGATCAGAAAACAAAATCAGAGGCTATTTGTTTGACCATGCCGGATTGCGACAAAATCAGCAGTGTGGGATATTTATATCAGGTGGGTGTGAAAGAAACCTGTCAGCTTCATACCCATGATTTTTATGAAATTTTTTATATTATAAAAGGAAAAGCGATTCATGCGATTAACGGGGAAAAGCAGGTACTGCTGCAGGGGATGCTGGTATTTATCCGGCCATCAGATACACATGAATATGCGTTTCTCAATCATTATGACTTTGAAATCCTTTCTATAGGGATAGAGTGCTGGATCGTAGAGCGTGTATGTAAGTATCTGGGGCTTGACCTGGCACAATTTCACAAGCCGAAGCTTCCTCCGATGATTATGCAGGACGGGGCACACTGCTGGGAGCTTCAGAAGAAGTTGATGAGGATTCATGAAAAAGAGAAGGGCGAAGAGAGACAAAGATATTTTCTGTCTATTTTTCCTGAAATTTTGTACCAGTTTTACTATGATTCGAATTATCAGAATGAAATGGTGATTCCGGCCTGGCTCTCCAATGTGATAGAGAAAATGGAGAAAAAAGATAATTTTCTGCGCGGACTGCCCAGGATGATCGAGCTGGCAAATGTGTCACAGGAACATCTGACGCGGGAGTTCAAGCGCTTTTTGGGAATCACGCCGACGGAATTCATCAATATCAAAAAGATCAATTACGGTGTGGAATTATTACTGGAACGTAAATACGACATTCTGGAAGTCTGCTATATG
>DNJM01000118.1 GCA_003489085.1 Lachnospiraceae bacterium | reverse complement strand
TCCCCACCCCATGAAAAGTAACCCCAGAACTTTCTGATCTCACCCTTCCATGCTAAAATAGTTTGCCTTCCTGTCATCTATCTCCGAAAACTTGCAAGAAAGCTTTCATACTCCTGCTCCAGCTGCTTCCCATAAGGGTCGTCCACGGCTTTTGCCGCCGCAATTCCCTTTGTATATAAGTTTCCGTACCGGCTCGACTGCGGCACCTTCTGCAGTTCCGACTTTGCCCAGTTCCACAGGCCGGCTGCTGCCTCTGTATGATTTGCTGTGACCTCAAAACAGGCTTCCAGGATATCTTTGAACAGCCGGAGCGTCCGGATCTGTTCGTAATCCGTGGTTTCGATCACTTTTTCACATAAACGGAGTGCCTTTCCATAATCGCACATATGTATGTAATGCCGGATCAGATTTTTATAACCGGAAATGATATCTCTTGTACTGCTTTTTTCTGCTGACAGGATTTCCGCCAGCTGTTCCTGGTAAAGCTTTTCATTTTCTGCATCTCTTTCCAGAAATGTGTTAAAGTCGATCAGCACCCTGCGGTTGGAATCGGACCATTCTGTGACAGTCTTTTTCCACTCATCCACCAGGCTTCCCATCACATCCCTGTATTCCATTTCCCGGCACAAATAGATACAGTCCAGCAGGCTGTTTGTCCCAAAGTCATCCTCCATCTGTCCGTCCGGGTCATAGCCGCAGGCGCAGTCAAAGTTCGCATTCTTTGCCCGCTCCAATAAACCGGCGTACTTTCCATCCCCATTGTATTTTCTGATCAGATGCGTCAGTATCTCAAGCGTACTCCCTATCCCCTGAAATGAATTCCGCTCCCTGTCTTTCAGTTCCTCCTCAAAGAGGAAAGCAGCCGTCTCCTCATCCTCGATATGACAGTACAGAAAGTAATACGCCAGCCGCAGGCGGTTCGTATAATTTTCGTCATCCGTACCCCATTCTCCGTTATGAAATTCCTTATAGCAGACCGTTCCGCTGTCTCCCGCTTTCAGAGCCTGATAAACCGCCTGCTGCTCTTCTATTTTAGTTCTCAATCGTTCCTTCCCCATAGTCCGTTCCTTCCATTATACTCACTTTCTGAAATATTCTCCTTTTAAGTTATAATGTCTATAAAAATACGGTTTAATGCCGTGTAATCCTTATTATGATCATCTTCAAGACTATCTGCAATTTCCTTCTGCCTTGCAGTCTCTGTTTCAATAAACTCTCTTATAACAGACATCTGTGGATTCTCCTCTCCCTCCACAGTTCTTTTCTTTACTTCCAGTAATTCATTGATTGCCTGTCTCAGCTCCTCCGACAAATCTATCTTCAGGAGATCATCAAAAAGCACAGGCGGCGCAGTATGATATTTCTCAATATACTGTGCAGCCAGCAAAGGTCTCAGCGCATAAAAGTACTTCTTATATCTGACAGTATCTCCCAGCAAATATCTCTGAAACGTACTGTTAGCAGTCCCGTAGTAATGGCAGACTGCTGCCTTCTCTGAAAAATATTGCTTCGATACTTCCTTTATCCCCACCCATTCATTCGATGTTCGGTAGACGATCGGAGATCCGATCCATTCAAAAAGTGTTGCATTTCCTTTTATGAACTGCTTAAGTGCTTTTTTCAGATCCCAGCCGTTGATATCCAGTACCTCATCCAGCTACCACTCAATCACATCTCCCGGTTCATCCAAACGCAGATAATCTTCCTTTGGTCGTACATACACAAATCGCACATCGTAATCACTGTCCGGAGAGGCAAATCCCCACGCCCTGCTCCCGGACTCAACGGCATGAAGGATCCTCACGCCCTCTGTTTTTTCTATTTCATCAAGCTTCTCATTAATTTCAACATTGATATTTCTCACTTTAATTCTCCTGTAATCGCATATCTGTTAATACATTCCACAAAGGCCTCCACCTTCTCTGCATCCGGATTATCCGGCAATACCGTCTTTCTAGCCGCCTCGTCAAGCCTGCGCTCATATTCTTCAAGTATCTCATAAAATTCCGGAGAAAATGTGCCGTCAGAAAGCATATAATCTCCCCTGCGGATAGCAAGAAGAACCGGCAGATCGTCTTTCCTGTGCGTACAGATCTCGCCTTTCTCCAATATATCAATTGCCATCATAAACAGCCGGATCAGATGCATGGCATGCTTGTTCAAATGGTTATCATCTTTTTTTCTGTTCCGCTTTCCAAGCTTATCATAATCCCTGACTACCGTCCTCATAGTTCCCCACAAATCTGTATAATCACGAAGAGGGAAATGCTTATACTCTGCATCTACAAATATCTCTGTATCCAGCTCCGGATTCTCCGCCTCATCAATATAAAGCCGAATGCTTCCACTTTCTTTTCCCGCATATCTTCGGTTAAAATCATCCAGAGCATGCATAACCGATTTCAGGATATGCTTTTCCCGGTCACTCTGAGGAAGAGAATCTCTGGCTATGGCATTCTGCAGCCGACGAAGCTGTGCATCCGCATACCCGCCAAAAGATTTTATTGCTCTCTTTGAAAGAAACAGTCTGCTGTTATCAATCAGTTTCTGTCCCAAATCCGACTTGATCAGATATTGATCCTCGTCCAGTCCCAGCATTTCGCAGGTGTTCGGATTGCATTCCAAAAGCAATTTCACCAGCTTATTGAATCCATAAATGACCGTATCAGTCTTATCATCCTCATACTGCTCAAACTCAGTAAGTCCCAGCAGATCGGATGGCATCATAAGTGTGACACCCCGGAAATCTATATCACTGCCTTCGTTGTTAGTCCCATAGGCATAACTGCCGCCAAGGCCAAGAAGCATGATCCTGTCCCCAAGATGCTCATTCGTCCGAAGAAAAGCATATTCAGTTGTATTCATAAGTGCCTTGAAATCCATATTTATAATCCTTCTCTTCCTAATCAATTTTTCTTTGCATTTTGTAAATCATCAGCCATTTCAAAAAACTTACACCGGCACTCCGGGCAGACTGACGGAATAATCAGCGGACAAAATTTCAGCTTCACATATTTGATATGCCGCCCCTCTATGTTCCGTAAACATTCCTTTTCTTTCAGATTATTCCTTCGTATCGGAACATAATACGGAAATGGATGCCCGCAGCAAGGACACCGCCAAAAAAGTTTCGGGGTAAATCCAAACG
>DNJM01000068.1:2674-3092 GCA_003489085.1 Lachnospiraceae bacterium | reverse complement strand
CGGAAGCTTTTCTTTTCTGGCCTTGGCAAGAATTTCCTTTGCCTCTTCCAGGGTCGTTCCTTCCAGAGCTGTAATCAGCCCCTCTGCTGTCATGGATTCTTTAATTTTCTTTGAGAAATCTACTTCGAATTTTAAATCACGATTTGTAATAATACCAACTAATTTCTTGCCTTCCGTAATCGGTACACCTGAAATTCTGAACTTCGCCATCAGTTCATTGGCATCCGCCAGAGTATGCTCCGGGGATAAGAAAAATGGGTCAGTGATAACACCATTTTCAGAACGCTTTACTTTATCGACTTCTTCAGCCTGCGCCTCGATAGACATGTTTTTATGAATAATTCCGATTCCGCCCTGACGAGCCATGGCAATCGCCATCCGATGCTCCGTTACCGTATCCATCCCTGCACTCATCATC
>DNJM01000068.1:0-2665 GCA_003489085.1 Lachnospiraceae bacterium | reverse complement strand
GTCATGGACTCTTTTATTTTTTTGGAAAAATCCGTTTCAAATTTCAGGTCACGATTGGTAATGATACCCACCAGTTTTCTGCCTTCCGTGATCGGTACGCCGGAAATCCTGAATTTTGCCATCAGCGCATCCGCGTCTCCCAGCGTATGTTCCGGGGTCAGAGAAAAGGGATCCGTAATAACACCGTTTTCGGAACGTTTCACCTTATCAACTTCTTCTGCCTGCGCCTCGATCGACATATTCTTATGGATAATGCCAATCCCGCCCTGTCTGGCCATTGCGATCGCCATCCTGTGCTCAGTCACCGTATCCATTCCTGCACTCATCATCGGAATGTTCAGTTTGATTTTTTTTGTCAGATGAGTTGATAAATTTACTTGGTTTGGGATCACTTCCGAATATGCCGGTACCAACAACACATCGTCAAAAGTAATTCCTTCTCCAATAATCTTACCCATGATTAAATCCTCCTTCATTCTCTTTCGCATTTGATGTTTAACTGAGATAGTAACAAAATCCAACTGTAATGTCAATACTTTTCTTACTTTTCTGACAATACATTTATACGTGCCTGCCGACCCTCTAACGAATCACTTTTCTTGGGGCAAGCATTCTCATTCCTTCCAGAATAACGTCATTTGGCTCAAACAAAATTCTTGTCTTTTCCCCATTCTCGATCAGAACCATCTCATACACTTTATGATCCGGCATATCAGAGCTGAAGTCCTTTGCCTTTATATTGGCAAACGGCCGAAGTTCCGGTGCACCTGCAGGAGCAACGATTTCCATATTGCGGACATTGCAGGAAAAGATCTTCTTTCTTTTTGTTTTGGCCATAATCTTATCAACATCCATCTCACCGTTCACATACAGATACTCGTATTCCAGATTCGTTCTCTGATAAATCAGATATGTCGCAAAGCCAAAAGCAAACGGCAGTATGATACCCAAAGGTATCAATGGAATAACCAAAAAGGACAGAATCGTAAGTGCTGCGCATACACCTACAAGCATCAATGAACTGGCCGGTGTTTTCCTCTTTACCAGCTGCTCGGTATAAAAATCATTCATAATTCATTTCCTCCGAAATTCTGATTCCCACAGCATCTTATACCTTCTGCACTTTTGTGCAGGTATTTTCCATACTGCGGCTTTATGATAGTATAGCACATTCTACTTTCTAAAATCAAGAAGGCAGAGAGCCTTTTGCATAAGACCCTCTGCCTTTTTTTAATATGATCTATTATCTGCGGTTTTCTTCTATTACATCATACCCATACCCGGGTTGCCTGCCGGCATAGCCGGAGTTTCTTCCTTAATATTTGCCACTACGGATTCTGTGGTCAGTAATGTAGAAGCAACGCTGGTTGCATTCTGTAATGCACTTCTGGTTACCTTTGCCGGATCCAGAATACCTGCTTTTACCATATCCACATATTCCTCGCACAATGCGTCGAATCCCACGCCTACTTCGCTTTCTCTTACTTTATTAATGATCACTGCACCTTCCAGACCTGCGTTGGACGCAATGTGTCCCAAAGGAGCCTCCAGAGCCTTCAGTACTACATTTGCACCGGTCTTCTCATCACCTGCAAGACCTTCTGCCATCTTTGCAACTTCCTTTGCAGCGTGGATATATGCAGAGCCGCCGCCTGCGATAATACCTTCTTCTACTGCCGCTCTGGTTGCTGCAAGAGCATCTTCCATACGAAGCTTAGCTTCTTTCATTTCGGTCTCTGTTGCTGCGCCTACACGAATCACTGCTACGCCGCCTGCCATTTTTGCCAGTCTTTCCTGTAATTTTTCTTTATCGAATTCAGAAGTCGTTTCTTCAATTTGTGCTTTGATCTGTGCAATCCGTGCATCAATAGCTGCTTTTTCTCCGCATCCGTCTACGATTACCGTTGTTTCCTTCTGTACCTTTACGGATTTTGCACGTCCAAGCTGTGCCATTGTGGTTTCTTTCAGATCCAGACCCAGTTCTTCAGAAATTACCTGGCCACCTGTCAGAATAGCGATGTCCTCCAGCATAGCTTTTCTTCTGTCGCCATAACCCGGAGCTTTGACAGCTACTACATTGAAGGTACCACGTAATTTGTTTACGATCAGGGTCGTCAGCGCTTCGCCCTCTACATCCTCTGCAATGATGAGCAATTTTGCACCGGACTGTACTACCTGCTCCAGAAGCGGAAGCAGTTCCTGAATATTGGAGATCTTCTTATCAGTAATTAGGATATATGGATCTTCCAGTGTTGCTTCCATCTTTTCCATATCTGTAGCCATATATGCAGAAATATAACCACGGTCAAACTGCATACCTTCTACCAGATCCAGCTCTGTCTTCATGGTCTTGGATTCTTCAATTGTAATAACACCATCGTTGGAAACCTTTTCCATTGCGTCTGCAACCATCTGTCCAACTTCATCATCAGATGCGGAGATTGCTGCTACTCTTGCAATCTGGTCCTTGCTGTCTACCTTACGGCTCATATCTGCAATCGCTGCCACTGCAGTATCCGTAGCCTTCTTCATACCTTTTCTTAAAATGATCGGATTTGCACCTGCTGCCAGGTTCTTCATACCTTCCTGAATCATTGCCTGTGCCAAAACAGTTGCGGTTGTAGTACCGTCTCCGGCTACGTCATTTGTCTTTGTTGCAACTTCT
>DNJM01000209.1 GCA_003489085.1 Lachnospiraceae bacterium | reverse complement strand
AGGCGGAGAAAAGTTCTTCGGGGAAGGCTCAGAGGGATATATCCGTATCTGCTTTGCTACGAGCCACGCGATTCTCGTGGAGGGACTGGACCGGCTGGAGAAGGGGATTGCCATGCTGGTGGCCGAAAAAAATCTGATGAAATAGGGAAAATACATAATGGACGAGAGAATGCTACACCCAAATCTTGAGGCAGTGCTTCAGACGGTAAACGGGTTGTCTAAAATGCTGGGACGGCGTTATGAAGTAATTCTGCATGATTTAAGTCATATGGAGAGCTCTATTGTAGCGATAGAAGGGGACGTCACCCAACGCAAAATCGGCGGCCCGGCGACCAATTATCTGATTCATCTGCTGAAGAAGTACGGGGACGAGGCGCCGGACAGCATCAATTACCGCAGCGTGCTCCCGGACGGGCGTATTCTGAGATCATCTACGATGTTTATCCGCGATGATGAGCATCATATCATCGGAAGCCTGTGCGTCAATCAGGATCTGACAGATTATATTGTGGCCTCCAAAATGATGCAGGATCTGTGTGCCTTCCACGAAAACACTTCAGAGGACAGCGAGCCGCAGGAAATGTTTTTGCATGATATCAACGAGGTCGTGGAGAGCATGGTGCGCAGCGAGCTGGAGACGGTGCAGAAGCCGGTAGCCTACATGCAGAAGGAGGACAAGCTGGAGGTCGTGGAGAGCCTGGAGAACAAGGGCATCTTCGACGTGAAGGGCGCCGTAGAATACGTCGCCGAGCGCCTGGGCGTGACCAACTTCACCGTGTATAATTATCTGAAGGAAGTGCGCAGCCTGAAGCGGTAGGACAGGGCAGAGAAGAGAAATGAGAAGGATTTAGAAAGAAGAACAAAGGATAAGGAAGCGAAAAGGTCCGGCGGGAGCCGGACCTTTTCGTTAGAAAGTAAAAAAGAGAAGTGAGAAGTGCAGATTGAAATCACGGAAGTATTGCTTTATAATCTAACCGGGAGGTGAGAAAATGGGAAGTAAAAGAGATCTCCGTTCTTTTAATACAACGGGAGTTTGCAATCCGGATCAGCACTATATGGTTAATTTGCAGCAAAGACTGGAAGAAATAAAAATCCTTGTAGACGAAGGAAAGTATTTTACCATCAACCGGGCAAGACAGTTCGGAAAGACGACATTGCTTCAGGCTTTAGGAAATTATCTGAATGATGATTATTTTGTAGTAAGCATGGATTTCCAGATGCAGATGAGTAATGCCAAATTCAAAACAGAAAACAGCTTCGCTCTCGCCTTTGCCAAAGCGTTTGTGAATTCCTTTCAGGTGAATCCGAATAGCAGCAAACCAGATAACAGGAAAGCCGTCAAATCATTTGCAGAAAGCTATCAGACAGATCCTGAAAGCTATGAGCTGGTAGAGCTCTTTCAGGCACTTAGCCTTTTGTGTTCAGAAATGCCGGAGAAGCTGGTGCTGCTGATCGATGAGGTAGACAGTGCAACGAATAACCAGGTATTTCTTGATTTTCTTGCCCAACTGAGAGGATATTACATTAATCGCGCCAGGTTTGCGACATTCCAGTCTGTTGTACTTGCAGGTGTATGTGATATCAAAAATCTGAAAAGGAAAATGCGCCCTGAAGATGAGCATAAGGACAATAGCCCGTGGAATATTGCCGCGGATTTTGATATTGATATGAGTTTTTGTGCAGGTCAGATTGAAAACATGCTGAAGGATTATGAAGCGGATCATGAGACCGGTATGAATACGGAACCGATAGCTCAGGAAATCTATGATTACACAGGAGGATATCCTTATCTGGTATCCAGAATGTGCCAGATTCTCGAAAAGCAATATCAGAAAGAAGCAAGGAAGGATGCCTGGACCCATGCAGGAGTTCTGGATGCGGTCAGATCATTGGTGACGGAAACAAATTCTTTGTTTGATGATATGGCGAAGAAGCTAAAGGATTATCCGGAGCTTCGGAATATGCTTTATGATATTTTGTTTTGTGGAAAAAGCATTCCTTATAATCTTGGGACAGAACTGGTTTCAGTAGGAACAATGTTCGGCTTTTTAAAAGATGACGCAGGACAGGTGGCGATTTCCAACCGTATCTTTGAAATCTGGTTTTATAATTTGTTTATTGCAGAGGAAGCAATCGATAGTAAAACTTATGATGCCGGCCAAAGAAATAAGAATCAGTTTATCAGGGAAGATGGGCTCGATGTTGAATTAATCCTGAAAAAATTTGTGCAGCACTTTGCAGAAGTGTATGGAAACAGTTCGGATGCATTTGTCGAAGAAAACGGCAGAAAACTGTTTCTTCTGTATATCAGACCGTTGATCAACGGAACAGGCAATTATTACATTGAATCCCGCACCAGGAGTATGGGAAGAACGGATCTGATCATTGATTATCTTGGGAAGCAGTACATTATAGAGATGAAGATATGGCATGGGGATGAATACAATATGCGGGGAGAGCAGCAGCTAATTGGATATCTGAATGACTATCAATTAAAAAAAGGGTATATGCTGAGCTTTAACTTCAACAGGAACAAATGCCCGGGTGTCAGGGAACTGCATTTTAAAAACCATTCTATTATTGAAGCTGTTGTGTAGCATATAATAGCCTTGTAGTGCACTGCATAAGAAATATCCGTAGAAGTCATGTGTCAATAACACTGAATTCCACGGATATTTTTATACACGATTTTACGCTAATTGCACGGCACGCCCGTTCTGATAAACCGCAGCTACCCGTTTCAATGCTGTGATATCCTCCAGTGGGTTCCCGTCCAGAGCTACCAGATCCGCGGCGAGTCCTTTCGTAATGGAACCGGTCTGTCCGGAAATGCCGCAGAGCCTTGCAGCATTGACCGTGATACCGGCCAGCACGTCCTTATTGGATGCGCCCAGCTCGCTGATATATTTTGCTTCCTGCGCCAGTCCCTGATGGATTTTTCACAGTGTGGAATCCCGCAAAATTAATTTCGTCATGTATTGAGCATACACGAAGGGCGTCTCGGCGTTGCGGATCCGGTTCAGAATACAGTTGGCAGAAGCGATACCGAGATATTCCTTGTCCGTGCGTATGGTGGTCAGGGCCGGTTTGATTTTGGTTGCGGCCTGAATATCATCGAAACCTACGACAGATACATCCTGCGGAATGCGGTAATTTAAAAGCTGGAGGGCATTGATTAACTGGATGGCAGTCCAGTCATTGCCGCAGATATAGACCTCTGGAAGCTCCGGAAAGGACTTGAGCTTGTTTGCGATGTAAGCGGAATTTAGGAATAATTGGTCTGTCTCATCGAAAAAACAGCATTCTCTGACCAGGGAGAGCTGATTTTCTGCAAGCGTCTCGCACAGGGCTTCGTAACGCTCCTGA
>DNJM01000039.1:2794-4797 GCA_003489085.1 Lachnospiraceae bacterium | reverse complement strand
TATAAAAAATCAAATTATGACTGTACCTGCCGTCCGGTTTCGGGTATAATGAAAAAGCGAATCAGGAGGTGCAGTATTTATGAGAGAATATGTAATTGTGACAGACAGCACGGTGGATCTGCCGGAAAGTATGGTGGAAGGACAGGGTATTCCTGTTCTGTATCTGAAATATATGATGGATGGAGCCACTTATCAGGATAGAAAGGGGCTTTCACCGAAGGAGTTTTTTGATCGGATTCGGAAGGGATCGATGCCGACCACGTCTCAGGTGACTCCTGAGCAGGCGAAAGCATTATTTGAACCGATTATCAAAGAGGGAAAAGATATTTTGTGTATCGGCTTTAGCTCGGGTCTCAGCGGAACGTTGAACAGCGAGCAGCTGGCGGCGCGGGAGCTGATGGAAAACTATCCGGACAGCCGGATTATCGTGGTGGATTCGCTTTGTGCCTGTATGGGACAGGGACTTTTGCTTTTAAAAGTCATGGAGCAGAAGAGGCAGGGAAAGACATTGGAGGAAGCGGCTGCCTGGGCAGAAGAAAACAAGCTTCATGTCTGCCATAATGTTACGATTGACGATTTGCATCATTTGCATCGTGGCGGCAGGATTTCAAAGACCACCGCAGTGCTGGGGTCCATGATTAATATCAAGCCAATGATTCATATGGATAATGAGGGGAAGCTTAACGTGATCGGAAAAGAACGGGGACGGAAAAAAGCTCTTCACCGGATTGTGGATGTGATGGAAGAACAGATGCAGGGCTGGGAGAATGATATTGTATTTATTACGCACGGGGACTGCCCGGAAGATGCTGCGTTTGTGAAGCAGCTGATTGTAGAAAAATACGGAATTTCCAATGTCATCATTCATGATATCGGGACGGTAATCGGAGCGCACACGGGCCCTGGAGTAGTAGCGACCTTCTGTATGGGAAATGCAAGATAAAAGTTCAGGGGAAAGAAATATGGAAAAGAAGAAGGCTGAATGGTTAAAGGGGATGCAGGATGGCATTCCGATTTGCCTGGGATATATTGCAGTATCATTTACCTTTGGAATCGTAGCAAAAACAGCAGGCCTGACCTGGCTGCAGGCCGTTGTAATGTCTGCGGCCAATCTGACCTCAGCCGGACAGCTGGCATCTCTGAGCATCATCAGTGCGGCCGCAGGTTATCTGGAAATGGCGATGACACAGCTGGTAATTAACCTTCGGTATTGCCTGATGTCCTGTGCCTTGTCCCAGAAGCTGGATCCGGATGTGCCTTTGGCTTCCCGCATGCTGATGGCATATGGTGTAACGGATGAGATATTCGGCGTATCGGTCTGCAGAGCCGGGAAGCTTAGTCCTTATTATAACTATGGCCTGATCAGTGTAGCCATGCCGGGATGGGTGCTTGGCACCCTGCTGGGTGTGATCAGTGGAAATATTTTTCCACAGCGCGTTGTCGGCGCATTGAGTATTGGCATTTACGGTATGTTTATCGCGGTGATCATCCCTCCTGCGAAGAAGGACAGAGTCCTGGCAGGGCTGATCGGAGCGGCGATGGCAGCAAGCTGGCTTTTTACACGTCTTCCGGTTTTGCGGGAGATTTCTTCCGGCTTTCGGATTATTATTCTGACACTTGTACTTGCAGGTGCGGCGGCTGTGCTGTTCCCGGTAAAGGAAGAGAGGGAAGAATAGAGAAATGAATACGAATGTATATCTGTACATATTGGTGATGGCATCCGTAACCTATCTGATCCGGGTGCTTCCGCTGACGCTGATCCGAAAAGAGATTAAAAATGTGTATCTGAAGTCATTTTTGTATTATGTGCCATACGTAACACTGGCTGCAATGACTTTCCCGGCGGTTCTGGAGGCTACCGGCAATACCTGGTCGGCAGCGGCCGGATTTGCAGCGGCAGTGGTTTTTGCCTATTGCGGTGCAAGTCTTTTAAAGGTATCAGCAGCGGCCTGCATATGTGTGCTGCTGGTCAGCTTCCTGCTATAGCTTTATTAGGCGACGGA
>DNJM01000039.1:0-2521 GCA_003489085.1 Lachnospiraceae bacterium | reverse complement strand
AAAGGTCCCCCGGACCTTTTTATCGCATGCATGGCAACTCAAAAAAGGAAATACTCTCCAAAACTACGGGAGTATTTCCTTCTTTACATTTTGCATAGAACCTGAGATATCTGATTAGATGGTAAACCAGCCCATTGCACTTGCTACGGAGCTTACCAGGATGGCAACCAGGAAGATCGGTGCGATCCATTTGATCATAATATTGAACATGGATTCTGTTTTGAAGGTGCCGTCTGTTTCTTTCACTTCGTCTGCGATTACCTTCGGAGAGATGATAAATCCTACAAAGATACAGGTGAAAAAAGCAACGATCGGCATAAGGACACTATTGCTGATAAAATCCATGATATCCAGGATACTCATGCCACGCCAGGAAATGTCACTCAATACACCGAAGCCCAGTGAGGAAGGAATCCCCATGATCATGGCAGCACAGGCTACCAGAATGCCGGTAAAGCGTCTGGACCAGTGGAACTTATCCATAAAGATGGATACGATGGTCTCCATCAGAGAGATAGCAGAGGTCAGTGCGGCAAATAATACCAGCAGGAAGAAGATAAATCCGATTACCGTTCCGAATTTCATGCTGTTGAATACCTTCGGAAGTGTTATAAACATCAGGCTTGGACCTGCCTTCAGCTTGGAAGTATCTCCGCCGGAGAATGCGAATACGGCCGGGATAATCATCAGACCTGCCAGAAATGCGATGCCGGTATCGAAGATCTCGATCTGGCGGACGGAATTCTCCAGGTGATTGTCTTTCTTCATATAAGAACCATATGTAACCATGATGCCCATGGCAAGGGACATGGAGTAAAACAGCTGTCCCATAGCTGCCAGAATGGTTTTTGCAGAAAAATCGGCCAGATTCGGTTTCAGATAGTAAATGATACCTTCTCCGGCACCATCAATCGTGCAGGAATAAACGGCAATCACAATGGTTAAAAGAACCAATAGCGGCATCATGACCTTGCTGACTTTTTCAATTCCTTTTTCTACACCAAATAAAACGACGATGGCAGTAACGCCGAGAAAAATGGAAAACCATGCAACCGGCTCGCCTGCCTGAGAAACGAAATCCGTAAAATAAGTATCGCCTGCCGCAGCCTGTGTCCTGCCCTGTGCAAAGGTGACCAGATACTTTACTACCCATCCGCCGATGACGGAATAATATGGGAAAATAATGATCGGTACAAGAGAGGCCATAATGCCAAGGAAACCAAAATGACGATCCAGTTTTTTAAAGGCGCCGATAGCGCTTAGTCCGGTCTTTCGTCCGATAGCGATTTCTGCCGTCATCAGGGTAAAACCAAAGGTGACTGCCAGAACCAGATAAATCAGAAGGAATGTACCCCCTCCATACTGGGCTGCGAGATAGGGAAACCGCCAGATGTTTCCGAGCCCGACAGCAGAACCGGCCGCTGCCAGCACAAAGCCGATTTTGCTGGAAAAATTACTTCTTTCTTTCATAAAATAGTCCTTCCTTTCCAGATAACGTACTGATATCATACTTTCCTGGAATTTTTTTAAAAATGTCCTGCAGAAAAAGTATAATATGGTTATTATGGCACGAAATGTAGAAGGATGCAAGAAGAAAAAGCAGTAAAAAGAAGAATAAAAGTGTTGACATAGAGGAAGAAGCGTGCTATATTGTTAATTGCATGAGGCAAAAAAGAAAGAAGAGTATCCACTCTCACCTTAGCGCAAGAGGGCGTCTAATGGTTCGATATTGAAATAATCGCATGGAATGATGTTATTATGTAGATGAGAAGTGGATAGTCTGGCTATTCACTTTTTTTAGTTTAAAATGATGGGGGTGCTACTTATTAGCGAGTTAATGATCAACGAACAAATCAGAGACAAAGAAATCCGTGTAATCGGTGAGAACGGAGAACAGCTTGGAATTATGTCTGCAAGAGAAGCAATGAAGCTTGCACAGGAAGCTGAGCTGGATCTGGTAAAAATTGCTCCGACTGCGAAACCGCCGGTCTGCAAGATTATTGATTATGGCAAATATCGGTATGAACTGGCCAGAAAAGAGAAGGAAGCAAAGAAAAAACAGAAAACAGTCGAAGTGAAGGAAGTGCGTCTGTCACCGAACATCGAGGATAATGACCTGAACACGAAAGTGAATAACGCCAAAAAGTTCATCCAGAAAGGGAATAAGGTAAAGGTTACACTTCGTTTCCGTGGAAGAGAAATGGCACATGTGCAGACGAGCAAGCATATTCTGGATGATTTCGCTGAATTGCTGAAGGATGTTGCCACAGTAGAAAAGCCGGCCAAACTGGAAGGCAGAAATATGAGCATGGTTTTAACAGAAAAGCGTTAAACGGACACAGTATCAAAGGTTTCTCTATTACTATACATCCTATATATAAGTAATCAGCAGAAACCTCAAAATAAAGGAGGAATATATTATGCCAAAAATAAAGACAAGCAGAGCAGCTGCAAAACGTTTCAAAGTAACAGGTACAGGAAAGTTAAAGAGAAACAAAGCTTATAAGAGCCATATCTTAAC
>DNJM01000051.1 GCA_003489085.1 Lachnospiraceae bacterium | reverse complement strand
AAAGTTTATGACATTTTTGGAAAATTTTCTTTTTCCAAAAATGTCATAAACTTTTTTATGGTAGTATGATATGATACATGTAGATTCTCAATAGCGCTAAAGAGGAAATTATGAAACAAGGTTTTTATAAAAATATTATGCATGCTATGACTCAAATTTTAAGTGGATTGCTTGCTGCAATGATGCTGGTTAGTATAGTGGGAGTGACAGGGAGTTTGTCAGTGAAGGCAAATAACTACACGGACACATATTATTCTTTAAAATATTATGGAGATGGGGAGATGTGCGAACAGGTTCAAGAACAAAAACAGATGACTCCTATGTTTACATAAAACATCTTGGAACTGTCGGAGTTTATGCTTCTGTACGAGTGGTTGGAATGGAAGGAAAGAATTATACAGGTATGAATGGAAATGGTTCTTATGTATCTGTGCCATTAGGACAGGGGTATAAAATAACCAACTATGTTGCAGAGTCATTTCCTACCGATTATAGAAATGGAAAGTATAAAAATATTTATCTGGGTTTGAGTCCGGCAACTCATAGTTCAACAACAATATATGGTTGGTGGAGTCCCGATAGTATCTAACTATTTATTTCTTGTTTCCAATTTGCAAATGAAGTAGTAGAAAGGAATAACTGCTGTATAGCACTCTCTAGAGCCGCTATGCAGCAGCTCTGTGTGGTAATATGGATAAGAAAATAGTTAAAATCATTCTCTTTATCATCGGAGTCATTATGGCAGCAACGATTCTATGGTATCTTTTTACCCGAGTCATCAAAAATCCTCTGTTGGAGGAAAATGTGTTGACGGCAGGAAGAACAGAGAATACGAAAAAAGCAGAGAAAGCAGAAGAGAGTCTAAGCGATCAGCAGATTCCGCGATCCGCATTTGACGGATTCATATTGCCTTATAAGGAAAATATAGAAAAGATTGGGCAGCCGTTTTCTTTGCAAGTGGGAAACGGGAATGAAAATGAGTATGTAGAATACACTATGCAATGCTGCATTAATGCAGTGGAGTTTACGAAACAGGGCATAGACACGGATGCAATATACAGCTTAGAGAATATGGGAGATGATTGTCCGCAAATGGATGAAGATTATAACATTTTGGATGAACATAGCTATATTGTGATCAATATGACGATGAGGAATACGGAAGCGGAAACGGTCTGGTTTTATACGAATTCGTTCTGGTATGATTCGATTGATCCTAAGACGAATGACCGTTTTCCTATGAACGGTGAGCTAAGGGGCTATAAAACCCGGAAGGATCTGCCGGAATATAATAAATCCTATGCGAGGGTTGATCTGGTGCCGGGAGAGGAATTCACCTGCAATCTGGTATATATTGCAAGTGATGAGAATATATACGAGAAGGTTCCGTATCTAAGATGTAACCTGTCTATTGATGAGGATACCCGTTTTGTGAGGTTGGAGGAATGAGAAGGAAAGTACTAAAAATAGAACTCAGGAGAGCCTTTTTTAATCGGCGCATGGCAGCTTCCTTACTGATCGGATGTGGAATCAGTATCCTTCACATATTTCACAATCTGCTGAGATACGTGGCACAATGGAATGAAATGGCATTCGAATTAAAAGGAAGGTTAGAATATCCGGCCCATGTGTTCAATCACTGGATCTGCGGAAATACCTATAATCTGGAAGGCTTCCTGTATTTTGTGATACTGCCGCTTCTGGCCGTGCTGCCCCATAGTCTGTCTTTTTATGAAGACAGAAAAAATGGATACATTCGGCAGGTGTATACCCGCAGCGATAGAGAAATTTATTTAGTTGCGAAATATGTATCTGTCTTTTTAGCAGGCGGCGCTGCGGTGGTATTGCCGCTGCTTGTGAATCTTTGTATCTGTATGACATTATTGCCGGGACTGCCGCCGCAGAATGCAGCGGGAACTCTTATCAATGCGTCTGTGCTTTGGTATACCCTATATGAAAAGGTTCCGATACTCTATGTCCTGCTTTTTCTGATAATAGATTTTATTTTCGCCGGACTGGTGGCGGGACTGCCGCTCTTTTTAAGTTTTTATTCAGAACGTAAGAGTGTGATTCTGCTGATGCCTTTCATCCTGCACATTTTTATTTATTCCGTATGCATGATGACAGCGCTGCCAAGCGCCGTAGAGTACGCCCCGGTATACTTTACCTTTGCCGGGATCGGCTGTCCTTCCGGGTGGCTGCTGGTTGGATACGGATTGGCGTATTTTGCTATAGGAGGCGTGTTATATTGGCTGGTCGGAAAAAGGGAAGATGTATTTTAAGGTGGAACGGATATCGGATACGAAAAGCGGCCTGCTACAGTCTGCTGCTTACCGCAGCAGTGTATATTTTATTGGCGAATCAGATCTCCAGCTGGTATCGAAGAGGAGTCGGGTACTGTATGCTGGATTGTCTGCATGCTATGGAAGTACCATGGGTCTTTGGCCTGTTTTACCTGCCGCTGACATTGTGGATCGCAGCAGGAAGGAAACGGATTTATAGACAGCCTCAGTTTGTTGTCCTATATGGGAATACAGACTGCATATGGAAGGAATGGTATCTTAGCGGAATACGGACCGCCTTTCTATGCGGAGGTCTGTACAGCAGTATCGTATGTCTGCTTTCGGCAATGGTTTCTGTTTCTGTAAATAACTGGGGGCAGAAGGGAAGTCTGTTTTACGTATTGAATGGAACGGTGTATCAGGGAGAAAGCAGTACGGTGATGCTGTCCTTCTTTCTGGGAAATATTCTGAAAACGGCTCTGGTGATTTATGGGATTGGATTGCTGGAAGAGTGTACGCATGAGATGGTCTATAGCTATCTGGTATTGGCAGCACTGATCGTATGGGAATGGGTGTTCCCGGAGCAGAAACTATTTTTTAATCTTTTTTCGATTTCCCACAGGAATTGCAGGACGCCGGAAAGGATGATGGTTTCCTTGTTGGTTGGGATTGCTGTTACGATAGCTGTTTTTTGGATCGGAAAAGCATTGTGGAGAAAGAAGGAATTCTATGAAGCATAAATCATATCAGGGCAGAGCGATCCTTCGGTATGAGCTTCGGCAGGAAGTGCGGTGTAAGAAGAAGCAGTATATATTTCCTATGCTGCTGGCGCTGTGGCATTGCATTTTACAATGGAATCGCACGAAGGGGAGTTTGGAGGCCAGTTTATATGTAGAACGGTTTTTGGAGGGCATGCCCACAGTCATTCCAGGCAGCATGAATTCCTTTCTGATCCCGGGAGATTGGCTGCTGTTCCTGGTAGTCCTGCTGTATTTTAACGGAAAGTTTGCAAAGGATTTTACGAGAGATATGGGACTGCAGCTTTTGGTCCGTTCAGAGAGTGCAGTACAGTTCTGGAATGCGAAATGGCTTCTTTGTGTATATCATGTGTGTCTGTATTATATAGCAGCATATATATGCATTGTAGGATTTGTAATGATTTCCGGACGATATGGTGCCGTGCCTTCCGGAATGTTAGATAAAACACTGTGGACGAAGGTGGGGCTTCAGTTAGTACTGCCGATATTGGCGATGAGTGCACTTTGCATTTGGCAATTGGTGTTGTCCTATCTGACAGGTTTTACAATCAGTACATTATTGGTATGTACGTTGCTGATTGTCTCTGCTTATTTTACAAAATGGTATCTGCCCGGAAATTTGCTGATGAAAATCCGAGTACAGGAACTGCTGGCAGAAGGAATAGGGATAAGGAAAATGGTGCTATATACTTTTTTCCTGCTGGCAGGCGGAATTTTGGCAGGGTACTGCAGGATGAAAAGGATGGATTATATTCCATAAAGAAGAGGATACGAGAATGATCATCGAAATAGACAATATATCAAAACAAATCGGAAAGCAGACCGTACTGGATCACATTTCTTTAGAACTGGTATCAGGCAGGATCTATGGGCTGAAAGGAAAAAATGGTTCTGGGAAGACCATGCTGATGCGTGCCATATGTGGACTGATCCGGCTGACAGAAGGAGAAATTCGAATAGATGGCGAATGTCTGAGAAAGGATATTTCATTTCCGCACAGTGTGGGGATCCTGATTGAATCGCCCGGCTTTCTGAATTATGATTCCGGCTTTCGGAATCTGCGGCAGCTGGCATCGATTAAGGGAATTGCATCTGAAGAGAGAATTCGCGAGGTGATAGCGCGGGTCGGACTGGATCCGGCGGATCCGAAGCCGTTCCGGAAGTATTCGATGGGAATGAAACAAAAGCTGGGGATTGCGGCGGCGATTATGGAAGAGCCGGCGCTATTGATACTGGACGAGCCTACCAATGCACTGGATGAAAGCAGTATCCAGAAGCTGAAGCAGATTTTACAGGAAGCAAAGGAAAAGGGAACGCTGATTCTGCTTAGCTGCCATGATACGGAAGATCTGTTAAAGCTTTCAGATGAAGTCATAGAAATACAGGAGGGAAGGGTGATTTCTCAGTGGAAAGTGGAGCAGGTATGAAACGAAACAAGATAAGAATGGTCCTGGCAGTATGTTTGATCGGTGTCATAGGGGTATGGGGACTGCTGGTCTTCCGCATTAATCGGCAGATCCCGGCTCCGGAGGAGATCACCTATCCGGCAGAGGAATGGGCGGACATGGGAAATGGCCTGGAGCTTAAAACGCAGGGAGTGCGCTTCATGCAGGATCAGGAGATCAGGGAATTTCCAGGAATATATGAAGAGGCGCTGCTTCCATACGAAATGAAGCTGATCTGGCTGACGGTAAGCTTCCGGAATCCGGGTACGGAGTCCATCCCGCTGGATCTTCTGGATGTTGCTATGGAGTCGGCAGGATGGTCGAATATTACGGATCCGGACTTTTATATGAGAATGAAAGAGAAAACAAGTATCATGATAGAGCTGGAGCCGGATGAGGAAGTACAGTGTGAGTTACCGTTTTTATTTGTCCGGGCGAATTTCAGAGACGCGGAATGGGAGAAAATAGAGCAGAAGGAATATTTTGTAATACTGAAGCTATATCCGCAGAAGATACGGGTCAGAGTTTAGAATGAAACAAAAAAGTTTATGACATGTTTGGAAAATGAGAATTTTCGGGAAACGTCATAAACTTTTTTGTTTCATTATTTTTATTTTTGCTTCTCTTTATACTCCTTCACCAGGTACTGGATTCTTTCATTTGGATCCAGAATATCGCTGATGGAGCCGTCATGATTTAACGTATCGATGATCAATGCAATGTATTTGCTCAGGTCACAGCTGATATAGTATGGACGGCTTAGCAGTTCCGGGGTCTGATAGATGCTGTTGGTCGTCAGGATGGCATCGATCATGCCTTCCTCATATGCCTTGTCGAATTTCTCCATACCATTGGTAAACAGACCAAAGGTAGCAGCAGCAAAGATTCTTCTTGCTTTCCGTTCCTTCAACTGCTTTGCAACATCCAGGATACTGTCGCCGGAGGAGATCATATCGTCGA
>DNJM01000094.1 GCA_003489085.1 Lachnospiraceae bacterium | reverse complement strand
ATTTCCAAAATCACACGCGTCACATTCTTTTTTTGTCAGTACGCCTTCCTCTGTCAATGCCTCCAGATCGATAAAGTAAGGATTGCCGGCAAATGTGGAAAAGGACTGATACGGCGAATCTCCATAGCTGGTCGGTCCCAGCGGAAGAATCTGCCAGTAGGACTGCCCTGCTTCCTTCAGCATGTCAATAAATGCATATGCCTCCTTTGAAAATGCTCCGATTCCGTATTTTGACGGGACAGCGGACACCGGAAGCAATATTCCGCTTGCTCTCTTCATCTTGTATCTTCCTCCTGCTTCATATTCATTCTTTTACACCGGACTGCACACCCGGCGGACATTTTCTTTTGCAGCCTCCGAAAAATAAAAGCGGGAATACCGCAGCCAGACACCGCAATATTCCCGCATCTTTTCCCTAGCCTTTCACTGCTCCCGACATACCGTCTACATAGTATCTCTGAAGGAACATGAACAGCGCAGCAATCGGAATAGAAACCAATACCGCACCTGCTGCAAAACAGGTATACCAGCTGTCGATATATTCTTTTTCCAGCATTCTCCACAATCCGATCGCAACGGTATAGTAGTCCGCATTGGCACGGCAGATGACCTTTGCAAAAATAAAATCTACCCATGGTCCGATAAACGCCGTCAGAACCGTATATACAATGACCGGCTTACTAAGCGGCAGTGTCATTTTCGTGAAAATCTGCCAGCGGGTGCAGCCATCGATCAATGCGGCTTCATCGATTGCCAGCGGAATCGTATCAAAGAAGCCCTTGGCAATCTGGAAACCAAGACCTGCACCTCCGGAATAGCAGAGGATCAGAGCCAGACGGATCAGTCCGCCTTCAGAAAGTCCCAGTGCCTTTAAGATAAAGTATACGGCTACCATGCACATGAAGCCTGGGAACAGCCCCAGAATCATGGCCATATTCATGTATGGTTTTCTCATTTTAAAGCGCAGTCTGGACAGGCAATAGGACACAGACAGTACGTAAAATGTAGAAAGAATACAGGAACAAATGGCGATCAGCAGCGTATTTCCAAACATTTTCGGGAAATTCAGGATCGTCGTATCCGTAAAAAGCCGGACATAATTTGCAATGGTATATCCCTGAGGAAGGAAGGTGGATACATAAGAACCCTTTTCTGCCCGGAAGCTGGTCAGGACCACCCAGGCAATAGGGAATACCCATATCACGGCCAGAATGGCCAGTACTATATGCACGATTGTATTATTGATAGCCCGCTTACGCTTCGCGGACTTTTGTTTTGTTGCCGCCATTGTTAAAATCCTCCTTCTTCCTTATAGGATTTACTGTTGCGATAGGTCAGAAGTGCGCCTACTGCCAGAATTACGAATGTCAGAATACCAATTACGGCACCTACATTATAATATTGTTTATCGATCGTCAGTTTATAGAGCCATGTTACCAATAAATCGGTGCTTCCTGCAGTAGAGGACAGATTCGTTACCGGATCACCGCCGGAAAGCAGATATATGATATTGAAGTTATTGACATTGCCGGTAAAAGTAGCAATCAGATATGGCGTCGTAATGTACAGCATATACGGCAGGGTGATCTTTGAAAAAATCTGAATCACATTTGCCCCGTCCACTCTTGCCGCCTCATACAGCTCTCCCGGAATATTCTGCAGGACACCGGTCAGCTGAAGCAGCGTATACGGTACACCTACCCATATATTAATTACAATTACCGTTACCTTTGCCCAGAGCGGATCTGTGAAGAACGGAAGGGAAGCGTCTGCTGCGATCCATCCCAGGTTACGAAGCAGCACATTCACTGCACCATTGGGCTGCAGCATGGTCCGCATAATCAGCAAAGAAACAAAGGACGGCACTGCACAGGATAACACGAAGCAAAAACGCCAGAATCCTTTTGCTTTCGTATCTTTCCGATTAATCATCATCGCCAGAATCATACCGGCAATGTAATTCGTAAAGGTAGCAAAAAATGCCCAGATTAATGTCCATACCAATACGGACCAGAAAGTACTTCCCAGAATACTGCTGGAATCAAACAGTGTACGGAAATTTTCCAGGCCGACCCAGTCAAATAATACCAGATGGTTGCCGATCTTGCTGTAATTGGTAAATGCCATACAGATCATAAAGACCAGAGGCAATACTGTCAGCCCGAAAATAAATACCAGTGACGGCGTCATCAACAGTTTATGTATATTTTCATGAAAAAGTGATTTCAGATCTTCCCTGAATGTCCTCACATACTTTCCTGCCTTATCCAGACATTCTGCCTGATAAGCACTTTTCACAGTTTCTCTCCAAAGATAGATCATGAACAGGGTCAGCATCACTGTTGCCACACCATATAAAAGAATTACTACGGAATTATCTCCCTGTGTGTATTCATAAATCTGAAGCGTTTCGTTCCAGACCTCTTCTGCTCTACCCAGCCAAGGGACGGCAGCATGGCAATGCAGTGAAATCCGCTCACAATCATAAATGCAATATAGGCTACTTCGACTGCCAGATACAGCAGACCTTTTACAACCTGCTTATGCACAATATTTCCCAGCCCCATGACCAGCATGGAAAGCTTCGTTTCCACTCCGCCTTTAGTGGCTGCTGCCTTTACCGTATAGGGAGTCGGAAATTGATTTACTCTTTTCTTAAATATTCCCATAACTTTTACCTCATCCATCCGTTTTCTTTAAAGTCCGTTGCTGTTCATTGCTTCGTTCATACCCTCTGTTTGTTCCTTTGCATTTTCATGCGTCACCGTTTTATTGCGGATTCCTTTTCCCATATTTTCCACCGGAGTCCAGCAGTTCGCCATCGCACTTACGAATGGCTGAAGGATAGAAGTGCGGTCAAACGTATCATTCTGCGCCGTTACCAGCATATCCGAAGCAATCGTTGTGTCTTCCAAAAGCTCCGTATTACACGGTACCACATTTCGTAATTCATAATGCAGCTTCTGCGCTTCAGCAGATCCAAGATAGACTGCCAGCTGGATCGCTGCTACCATATGGTCAGATGTCGCATTGACCCCAATTGCTTTGGATCCCGCATACGCCATCATCTGCTTTTCTTCTCCATTTAAGTTATAGGTCGGAAGCGACGTGACGCCCATATTCTCTCCCAGAATTTCCCTGATATTTCCCGCATCCCAGGAACCGGTAAATATGGCATTGATACTTCCGTCACGAAGTCCCGCCATTCCGGATCCGTCCGCATCTACGACAAAATTCGGATTCTGAATCAGATCGATCAGATAATTCGTCACATCCTCAGCCTTTTCTCCTGAAAAGTCCACACCGGCCTCTTCTACGGTACCATCCTCAAATAGTGTACAGCCGTTCCCTACATAGAATGACGGCAGATACCAGGAATTGGTAAATGGAAAGGAAACCACGCCCTTCTCCAGCATGGTATCCAGGCTCTTCACATCTTCCTCTGAGAAAACACTCTTATCATAGAACATGTACCAGGTATTGGTTGTAAAGGGAACCCCATAGAGAAAACCATCTGCCGTTACCGAATCCGTAACTGTCTTGGAGTTGGTTGACAGAACCGCCTCCTCATAAATCCCTCCGAGTTTTGCTGCTGCCTTCGCATCTGTTAATACCGTAAGATTGTCATTTGCATACATAAACACGTCTGCACTTGCCTCCGGATCCTGCGCCACCTGAGATGCTGCAGTCGCCTCATCCGCCACACCATATACAAACTGAATATTGTATTCCGGATGTTCCTCCGCAAATGCTTCACAGCAGGTCTGCAGCCACTCTCCGCTGTCCTTTGACTGATCTTCCGAAGGGGCCCATACCATCAGACGGATGTCCTGCACTTCCCCTTCCTTTGGCTCTGACTGGGCTGTACGACCGCATCCGCCCAGCATGGAAAGGCCCATGATACCAGCCATCAGAATTGCTAAATTTCTTTTCATGTTTCTTCCGTTCCTCCTCTTTCCTTTATTTATTTCCGTTAGTTTCCTTATGATTATATTTTTACTCCTATTAGTGTAAAATATCAATCTCCATATGACTATCAGTTAGCCATTTTCTCTGTTTTTCATAATAATAGCCATACTTTTTTATGCAATATGCATCTCTCTAATCTTATTTTCTTT
>DNJM01000097.1:7445-7669 GCA_003489085.1 Lachnospiraceae bacterium | reverse complement strand
ATGTGCTGGTAGTGATCGGAATCGGTGGTTCCTATCTGGGGGCCAGAGCAGCGATAGAGTTTTTAAGACATAACTTCTACAATACAGTGTCAAAGGAAATCCGCAAGACACCGGAGATCTATTTTGTGGGAAATAGTATCAGCAGTACATACCTTATGGATCTGATTGATGTGATTGGAGAAAGAGATTTCTCTGTGAATATCATTTCCAAGTCCGGTACGACG
>DNJM01000097.1:0-7136 GCA_003489085.1 Lachnospiraceae bacterium | reverse complement strand
ATCATTTCCAAGTCCGGTACGACGACAGAACCAGCCATCGCATTCCGAATTTTTAAAGAAATGCTGGAGAAGAAGTACGGCAAAGAGGCAGCAGCCGGAAGGATTTATGCAACAACGGATAAGGCGCGCGGCGCTCTGAAAAATCTGGCTACAGAAGAAGGCTATGAAAGCTTTGTTGTGCCGGATGATGTGGGCGGCAGATTCTCCGTTCTGACTGCAGTAGGACTTCTTCCGATTGCAGTCAGTGGAGCAGATATAGAGAAATTAATGGAGGGTGCAGCATCCGGACGCCAGATGGCTCTGGAGAATGCATTCGAGGATAATGACGCAGTGAAATATGCAGCCGTCCGAAACATCCTGCACCGTAAGGGAAAAGCGGTGGAAATCCTTGCGAATTATGAACCAAGCCTGCATTACATTAATGAATGGTGGAAGCAGTTATACGGAGAGAGTGAAGGAAAAGATCAGAAGGGCATCTTCCCGGCAGCAGTGGATCTCACCACGGACCTGCATTCTATGGGACAGTTTATTCAGGATGGCAGCCGGATTATGTTTGAAACGGTAATGAATGTAGAGACGCCGAAGCGTTCTGTGACGATCAATAAGGAACCGGTTGATCTGGACGGACTGAATTATCTGGCAGGACAGACAGTAGATTTTGTAAATAAGAGTGCAATGAACGGTACTATGCTGGCTCATACCGATGGTAATGTTCCGAATCTTGTAGTAACGATTCCGGAACAGAATGAGTTTTATCTGGGACAGATGTTCTACTTCTTCGAATTTGCATGCGGGGTAAGCGGTTATATTTCCGGTGTAAATCCGTTCAATCAGCCAGGAGTAGAAAGCTATAAGAGAAATATGTTTGCGCTGCTTGGAAAACCAGGTTACGAAAAAGAGCGGGAAGAATTATTGAAGAGACTGTAAAACAGAGTATCATATACAAGGACGGAGCAGGGAAGAAACTGCTCTGTCTTTGCTTACGGAGGAATAGGATCAATTGTTGTCAAATCAGGTTTTGCATAAGATCATTAGTGATATAGAAAGAATTTCCAGGTCAGAAGCGTCTGTATGGAATATGGAAGGAAAGTGTCTTGCCGGAGTCGAGCACACCCGTCCTGAGATGGGAAGGGAGATTCAGGCCATTCTGGAGGAAATTGCGTGGCTGAAAATCAAATCTGTCGGTGAGACTACATACTTTACGGTAGCAGATGATGGGGAACCGGTATACTTGCTGGCACTAAGAGGCTGTCCGAAGGAAACGGTACAGATCGTAGGGCAGATGGCAGTGAGCCAGCTGGAGAATCTGCAGCAGGCATATAAGGAACAGCTTGACCGCAATCATTTCATACAGAATCTCCTGCTGGACAACCTGCTTCTGGCAGACATTTATAATCAGGCGAAGCGTTTGCGGATACCGACGGAAGTAAAAAGGATCGTATTTATGATCGAACCAAAGATATCGGATGACGGTATGGCGCTTGAAATGCTGAAAAGTCTGTATGCAGGAGGCAATAAGGACTTTGTGACAGCAGTCAGTGAAGGAAAGCTGGTCCTGGTAAAGCAGTTGGAGGAAAAGGAAGATTATCCGGAGGTGCTGAAAATTGCCCGGACAATCGTAGATACACTGGAATCCGAAGTGATGGTGAAGGCGAGAGTAGCATATGGAACGATTGTGCAGGAATTAAAGGAAGTATCGAAGTCTTATAAAGAGGCGGATATGGCACTGGACATCGGTCGGATCTTTTATGCGGACCGGGGAGTTCTGGCTTATAATGAGCTGGGAATCGGAAGGCTGATCTACCAGCTTCCGGTCTCCTTGTGTGAGATGTATCTGAATGAAGTATTTGAAGGAAAAGCCGTAGATCAGTTTGAGGAAGATACTCTTGCTGCTGTAAATAAATTTTTCGAAAATAATCTGAATATATCAGAAACCGCAAGGCAGCTGTACCTGCACAGAAATACATTGGTTTACCGTCTGGAGAAGATCCAGAAAATGACGGGCCTGGATGTGCGCACCTTTGACGATGCACTGTCATTTAAAATTGCCATGATGGTATCTGAACATTTGAAATATCTGAAGCAGAAAGAATAAGACGAGTCGGGGGAGGGCCAACAAATGATACAGTTATATGAAAACGGCGTTTATTTATTACATGGATCGGAATTGCTCGAGGATACCCATGATGCAGCTGCGAAGCTGCTGCAGAAAACGGGACAGGAGATTAGAAAAGAAGAAGCGGCAAAGAATACAATCGCATATGGCATCTTAAAGGAGCATAATATATCCGGCAATATGGAACGGCTGCAGATCAGATTCGATAAGCTGACTTCCCATGACATTACATTTGTCGGAATTATTCAGACGGCAAGAGCGTCCGGACTGGAGCGCTTTCCGATTCCATATGTACTGACAAACTGTCATAACAGTCTTTGCGCGGTTGGCGGAACCATTAATGAAGATGACCATATGTTTGGCCTGACCTGTGCAAAAAAGTACGGCGGCGTCTATGTACCGCCGCATCAGGCAGTGATCCATCAGTTTGCCAGAGAGATGCTGGCAGGCGGCGGAAAGATGATTCTGGGTTCTGACAGCCATACCCGATACGGTGCCCTGGGAACAATGGCAATGGGAGAAGGCGGGCCGGAGCTGGTAAAGCAGCTGCTGAATAAGACTTATGACATTAAGCGGCCGCAGGTCATTGCCGTATATCTGGATGGAGAGCCGGTAAAAGGAGTTGGACCGCAGGATGTCGCGCTGGCAATCATTGGTGCTACATTTAAAAATGGCTATGTAAATAATAAAGTAATGGAATTTGTGGGCCCCGGCGTATCAAAAATAAGCGCGGATTTCCGAATCGGTATTGATGTTATGACGACAGAGACGACCTGTCTCTCTTCCATCTGGCGGACAGATGAGAGAATCCGTGAATTCTATGAGATTCATGGCAGAAGCGGGGATTACAAAGAACTGAATCCGGGTGCAGTGGCTTACTACGATGGTGCAGTTTATGTGGATCTCTCACAGATCCGTCCGATGATCGCCATGCCGTTCCATCCGAGCAATACCTATACGATTGAAGAGGTAAATCGGAATCTGAAGGATATTCTGCATGAAGTAGAGAAACGGGCGTTGGTGAGCCTGGATGGTGCGGTAGAATATTCGCTGCAGGATAAGATCCGAAATGGAAAGCTCTATGTAGAACAGGGTATTATTGCAGGCTGTGCAGGCGGCGGGTTCGAGAATATCTGTGCGGCAGCGGATATTCTGCGCGGCAGAGATATCGGTGCAGACGAATTTACCCTGAGCGTGTACCCGGCAAGTATGCCAATTTACATGGAACTGGTGAAAAATGGTGCGGCAGCTGATCTGATGGCAGCCGGAACCATTCTGAAGACAGCGTTTTGCGGTCCTTGCTTTGGCGCGGGCGATACGCCGGCGAACAATGCATTCAGTATCCGCCATTCTACCAGAAACTTCCCGAATCGGGAGGGATCTAAGCTGCAGAATGGCCAGATCGCTTCCGTAGCACTGATGGATGCACGGTCCATAGCGGCAACAGCGGCGAATAAGGGATATCTGACTCCGGCAACCGATCTGGATGTGGAATATCAGAATCCTGTTTATCATTTTGAAAAGAGCATTTATGAAAAGAGAGTTTTTGACAGCCATGGGATTGCGGATCCATCTGTGGAGATTAAATTTGGCCCCAATATCAAAGACTGGCCGGCTATGTCCCCGCTTCCGGAAAATCTGCTTTTAAAAGTGGTTTCCGAAATTCATGATCCAGTAACTACGACCGATGAGTTGATTCCATCCGGAGAGACTTCATCTTACCGTTCGAATCCTTTGGGGCTGGCAGAATTCGCGCTGTCCAGAAAGGACCCGTCTTATGTAGGGCGTGCAAAGGAAGTTCAGAAAGCACAGAAGGCGATTGAGGAAGGATCCTGTCCGCTGGAGGTGCTGGAGGAACTGAAACCGGTCATGGCGAAGGTGCGGGAGAGATTCCCGGATGCAGGAAAAGGCAATCTGGGCATTGGAAGTGCGATATTTGCAGTGAAACCGGGTGACGGTTCGGCAAGAGAGCAGGCCGCTTCCTGCCAGAAGGTTCTGGGAGGCTGGGCCAACATTGCCAATGAGTATGCCACTAAGAGATATCGTTCTAACCTGATCAACTGGGGAATGCTGCCGTTTTTAACGGATGAGAAGGATACAGAGCTGTCCTTTAAGAACGGGGACTATATCTTTGTACCGGATATCCGCACAGCGATTGCAGAGAAAAGGGATCTGATAATGGCCTATGTGGTGGGCGATAGCTTAAAAGAAATACAGCTGATGCTGGGCGACCTGACGGATCATGAGCGTGAAATTATAGAAAAGGGCTGCCTGATTAATTATTATAGAGGATAGCATGGTCTGACAGACTGCGCACATACCCATATGCTGTTGGAGAATTAAGGACAGCATATGGGTTTTTTTAGGGAAATTTTTATTTCGAATGCAACAGTTTGGGAATTCTGATACTCTATATATATAACAAAGGAAAATGATAAAAAGGGGGGATATGATGGGAATACGGAAAAAGGAGCCGGAGCCGGATCTGGTGAAAAGGGCGAAAAAAGGTGAACCCAGAGCATTTGCTATATTATATGAACAGATCTATCTGGAATTATATAAGTTTGCACTTTATATGATGACACACAGACAGGACGCGGAGGATGCGGTCAGTGAAGCTGTGATTGCTGCCTATGAAAATATTTCCGGTTTGCGCAGCGAAGAGGCCTTCCGAGGATGGATGTTCCGGATCCTGACGAATGTATGCAGAAAGAAGCTGAAGCTTCGCAGCAGTGCAGAGCAGGAACTGAAGGAAGAGATTCCGGCTGAGGCAATGGATTATGAAGAAGCAGTGGATGTCAGAGAGGCATTCGCCTGCCTTGCGGAGGAGGAGCGTGCCATTGTATCCCTTACGGTATTTGGCGGTTATACCAGTCGGGAGCTGGAGCAGCTTTTGGGGATCAAAGCAGCAACGATTCGTTCCAGAAGAAGCCGGGCGCTTGGAAAGATGGAAGCGATATTGGAACATGGAAGAAGGAGGGACTGAGTATGGATCCAAGAGAACAGGATATGATACGGAAAATGCAGGAAGAGACGAAGGACATCGAGGTTCCGAAGTCATTGGAACCGGAGCAGATCGAACAGAAGCTGGCAGCTTATCAGGAAGAAAAGAAATATAACAAGGCAAAATGGTTTGCCTGGAAGCCTGCATATACAGGAGCACTGGTGGCAGGAGCTTTTCTGCTGTGTCTGACTCTGGCAGCAGCGAAGGATCTGGGAGTCAGAAAATGCGGAGACATGGCTGCTGCAACAGCACAGGGAAAGTCGGAGCAGACGGTGGAAGAAAAGGAGAATGAAGAAAGTGCGGAAGCGGTATTGGCGACCCCAAAGGATTATGAGGAGGTCTTTGTATGCCTGGAAGAATATCAAAAGCAGATGGAGGAAAGCTATACTTATGGAAGCTATGCAGAGAACGCAGTAGAAGATATCGCACCATTTGCTGAAACAGAGAGCGCGGCAGCGCTGGGAAAAGGTGTGGATTCCGGCGTAGATACGGGAAGCTATTCAGAAACCAATGTCCGTCAGCAGGGGGTGGATGAAGGAGATACGGTAAAAACGGATGGCTCTTATCTATATGCCTTGAAGGACGGCGCAAATGAAATCAGCATTGTGGATATCCGTCAGGACACCATGAAACAGGTAAGCCGTGTTGAACTGGAAAAAGGTGCACAGATATCAGAATTTTACGTAGCAGAGGGACGGTTGATGGTATGCTATACCACTTATCCGGATATAGAGGAGGATAAGGGGTATCAGCAGAATGTAACGCATGCGGTGACATATGATATCTCGGATCCGGAACATCCGGCGAAGGCAGGAGAAGTAACACAGGCGGGCTATTACTATAGCTCCCGCATCACAGATGGATATTTATATTTATTCAGCCAGTTTTATGTGGACAGCGGCATTGCAAAAGAAGAAACAGAACAGTATATTCCAAGCGTACAGGGGAAGCTGCTTCCTTTGGAAAGCATTTATCTTCCCGAGAGTCACAGAGGCTGTCAGTATATGGTAGTATCCTCCATGAAACTGGAAAAGCCGGATGAGATTTGCGACAGTAAAGGAATCTTTTATGAAGGCGGACAGATCTATGTCAGTCAAAAGAATATCTATCTGACCGCAGTGCAGTATCATCAGGAGGAAGAGACGGAAACTGCGATCCAGAAGATTACCTATCAGGCCGGTAAGCTGACCGGCAAAGCGCAGACAACGGTGAAAGGCTATCTGGATGACAGCTTTGCATTGGATGAATATGAAGGATATTTGCGGATGGTAGTGACCAGGGACAACACGGAATCCCTGCTTCGCCTGCTCCCGGAGGATGGATCTGGTTCAGACGGCGAAGAAAACGTACAGAGTAATTCGGTTTATGTGCTGAATGAAGAGTTGGAAACGGTTGGTAAAATAGAAAATCTGGCGGAAAATGAGAGAGTCTATTCGTCCAGGTTTATGGGGGATACGGCGTACTTTGTAACATTTGAACAGACAGACCCGCTTTTTTCTGTTGATCTGTCGGATCCAAAGCATCCGAAGGTGATTGGAAAGCTGAAGCTTCCAGGGTTCTCTGATTATCTGCATCCATATGGGGATGGATTGCTGCTGGGAATTGGTATTGATATGGATGAGGAAGGGATTACCAGCAATGGAGTGAAGATCTCTATGTATGATATTTCGGATCCTTCTGATGTGAAAGAAATTCAGAAATATGTTCTTGAGGATACGTATGGAAGTCCGGCCTTGTATGATTATAAAGCGGTGCTGACGGACCTGGAAAAAGGACTGGTCGGATTTCCTGTTTATGCGGATCAGGAACTCTACTATGTTTTTTCCTATGATGAACAGAGGGGCTTTACTGTGGAAATGGGAGAGGAGGTAAATAACACCTCATACCTGACAACCCGGGGCGTATTTGCAGGCGAGCGCTTATACGTCATTGGAAGCAATGTGATTGAATCCTATCGAATATCGGATTATCAAAAGGTGGATGATTTAATACTGTAAAAGACGGAATATTCTGTAA
>DNJM01000133.1 GCA_003489085.1 Lachnospiraceae bacterium | reverse complement strand
CTGTATGACCTCCGTCAGCTCCAGCTCTGCACATGTTCCATCCTGATCATGGAATACAATCGTATTAACACCGATAGAAATCAGATTGATCAGAAATGAAAGCCTCTGCGCAACAGCGATTTCCATACCGGAAATCACATATTTTTCCTCCAGGTATGGTTTTACAAATGCTACAACCTGCTCCTTATCCACAAATAAATGAGCCTGATCATTAAAGCTCTCCGGGTCACAGATCACAAATGGAAGCCTGGTTGCCATGGAAAATGGCACATAGAGCTGCTTACAAGTCTGTAATTTCCTGATCCATTTTGCTTTTTCCTGTACTGTCATACTTATTTCATTCCTTTGCATGTTTATTTATTTTTATATTTTCACCGTTTCTTTTCCGGCTGCTTTCTCAGTCTTTTGAAGCCAGAGACATATCTGCCCGTCCCTGCTGCAGACGGTTATGAAATTCCATATAAAAATCCTCTTCTTCCCTATATGGCTTCACATAAAAATTCTGCAGTACATAGAGATTAATCCGTTTTTTCAGTGCTTCGCTCTCCGTATGCAGGAGAATCTGCTCCAGATCACATAGAAAATAATGCCAGTCTGCAATATATGCTTCATACCGTTTCAGCTCCGGCGTATCTATCCACTTTTTTACCTTTACCTTCGTCTTCGGCTCCTTCGGGCATTCATGCACCTGTAGGAAATAACGAAAGCTCCTGTTTTCATAAACCCTTCCCAACGGAAAAAGACGGCAGATTCCCGGCCGAAAGGGATGAATGCTGCACCTGCCTTCTGCATTCAGAAAGGTACAGGCTTCTTCCTTTCCTTCCATCCGGAGATTCGGCAGAATAATTCCATCTACTACATGCAGTTCCAGATGATCCTGCAGCAGTTCTTCAAATGTTTTATGAAGCTCACGCACAAGTCTCTGTACATCCAATGGATCCAGTACAATAGAACTTCCCATTCCCCGGCAACAGGCAAAACAGCCTTTACAGCCGCCGCAGTCAGCCTTTACCAGATCGTTGGCATCATACAGCCTCCCGTCAGAAATTTCTTCCATTGTTACATTCCGCTTCATCGGCTATTTTTCACCCCTTTCTTTCAAAAAATCAGGGATCGGAATTTCCCGTTCTATTCCATCTATCTGAAGGAGAATCCTTCCCACACCCCGTTTCCAGCGATATCGTACGGCATCCCCATAAGTTTCCTTCATATAATGTTCCAGCTCTATTTCCTGAGGATCCCAGATTTCCTCCATCGGAAGTATCGGAAATTCCATAAGACACGGCATACCTGTCAGAGTACGGATGATCTGATAACCCTCCTGGCTGCTAATGGCATTCTTCGGGATCGGTCGAAAGCCATAGCTCAGGTAAAGCCTTACCGCTACCCAGGTCGTTGTCTGCGTCGGAATCTTAATCTTGGTATAACCCAGCTCCACAAGCCGGTTCAGTGCTCTGGAAATCAGCGGTCTGGCAAGTCCCTTTCCCTGGTATTCCCGTTTGATCGATACCCAGTGCAGCCATCCGGCCCCTTCCGGATCCCTTGGTTCATAAAAAGCCGTAGCTGTGGCAATCTTTTCTCCCGCATCCGTCTCAATAAACAGCATACGTGTCAGCAGCTCTTCTTCTTTTCCGGCATAATACTGTTCCCAGCACCGCTCTCCCTCTTCTGAGGAAATCAGCTCCTTTGCAGAATATTCGATCTCTTTCCATTCCTTCTTATCCCCGTCCTGATACCAGACAAACCGATACCCTTCCGGAAGAGGTGTTTCTGTATATGCCCCTGAAACCTCCTGTTCCAGCAGCAATTCATAGTATTTCAGACGATGATCATGGTTGTCCGGAAACAGACCGGTTTCTTCTCTGTTTTTCATATTGTTGTTCCTCCCCATCTTCCAGTATTACGTCCCATTCTTCTGCTCACCTTACAATTTGCTTTTTCTTCCAGTTCCCGGTACGGTACCACAGGAAGGAAATCACGTAATTAGCAAACCAGCCAAGCGGAACTGCATACCAGATAATCTGTATTCCAAATACAGGAGAAGCAAGCTGGGCAACGGAAACCCGGATTGTCAGATTCACCAGATTGGCAATCATATAGACCTTAGCATCCCCGGCGCCACGCAGAATACCGTCCGTAATCGCTTTAAATCCTAAAAAGGCAAAGAACCAGCCGCAGAATCGGAAATATGCATTTCCCGTCTGGAATGCCACCGGAGACTCTGCCGGATCCACAAAAAGCGAAATTACCGGATCATGGAACAGCTGTGAAATCAGAATCAAAAAAAGGCTGAAACCTATAATAATTCCATAAGCTGCCCGATATCCTTCTCTTACCCGTTCCTGCTTTCCGGCACCCAGATTCTGAGCAGTAAAGGTGGACATCGCATTCCCTGTTGCAATCATGGGCACAATACAAAGGGATTCCAGACGTGAACCTGCAGAATATCCAGCCACTGCAGAAGACCCAAACTGGTTGACCGCAGACTGGGTCAACAACATTCCAATACTGACAATCGACTGCTGTATAATAGACGGAATCGCGATTTTCACACCGGTACGAAACATCTGTCCATCGAACATTTTTTCTTTCTTTTCGGATGCATATTGCTTCAGCCGTTTCCGCAGAATCGTAAATGAAATCAATGCTGAAATTCCCTGTGCCATGACTGTGGCAATGGCTACTCCGGCCACTCCGGCCTGAAATGCCTGTACCATCACCAGATCCAGTACAATATTCAGAAGAGAAGAGAAAATCAGCAGTCCCAGAGGAATATTGGATTTTCCCAGCGCATTAAAATCCGCTGACAGAATATTATACATAAACATAAATGGCAGACCGGTAAAATAAATGCGCAGATATAGTATGGCATCACTTAAAATATTCTCCGGTGTCTTAAGCAGTTCCAGAATCTGCGGACTGCAAAGCAGGCCAAAGCCTGCCAAAAGAACACTTGTCATTGCAAAAGTAATCAGAAATGTATTGACACTGGTCTTCATTTCCCGATATCTGCCAGCCCCCAGATACTGACTGGTCAGTACAGAAGCCCCGATTCCTCCGCCGATGGCAATCATAATAAATACGGTTGTAAATGAGTAGGAAGCGCCTACCGCAGCCAATGCATCTTCCCCCACATATCTGCCAACGATCACAGAATCTGCCATATTATAAAACTGCTGGAACATATTTCCAATGATCATAGGCAGTGCGAAACGGAACAGAGATTCACCCGGTTTCCCATTTATCAAATCCAGTTTTTGCTTCATTTTTTCAATCCTTTACTTCTTGCTATAAATTCTTGATGACGATTCCCAGCCGTCTTGCAAGCTCGGCAGCCTGATACAGATCTACTATAGCTCCACGAAGCTCCGTGTTGTCATCCGATACTACCAGGCCAGTAATTGTACTATCGGAAAAATCCATTCCGCGTAAAGAGGTCTTGAAAAAGCTGGCATTTACCAGCTGTACTTCCTTCCAGACAACATTTTTACACCTGCACTGCGTCACATTGCTGCTGTTCAGCTCCGTACACTCCACTTTAACCTGTTCCAGTCTGGCAGCATCAAAATTCGCATAATTAAAATTTGATTCTGTAAGCAGAAGATTTTTGATAACACTGTCTGACAGTCGTGTTCCAACCCCCTTGCAGCTGCGCATCGTTACCCGGTTCATATAGCTGTCACTCATATTGCACCCGGACAGATCACAGGACTGGAACATCACATCCGTAAATTCTGTACGGACGAAAGAGCAATTCCAGAATCTGCAATTTTCGAATATCACTCCTGAAATAGTCATCTTGGAAAAGTCCGTCTCTTCACATACCAGATTATGGAATCTCTTTTGCTGTACCCGTTCCTCATCTTCTTTATATCTTTTTAATACCCCATCATCTGCTTCTACTGTTTCCAATTCCGCTGCTAACAATGGTTCCAACCGCTTTGTCATATTCTGCCCTTTCCGGTTCTTCGTTACTTTTTATCTTTTTTTCGAAAATAAATCTGCTTTTGTCCATTTCCTGACGAAAATTTTCCAATTTCATAACTTCCCAATGCCTTAATAAACAGCGTCAGCTTTGAAAAGCCATAATTCCGCACATCGAAATCCGGAAGTCTCTTGGAAAGCTGATCCCCCAGCTTTCCGGACAGCAGCCACCCATCCTCATCGGAAAACTGTTCAATAATAGCATCAATCGTTTTCCGAACCCGCTTCAGCTTTTTATTTTTGCCATTTCCGCTATTGGGCTTTGCATGCGTATTTTCCACAT
>DNJM01000117.1:13915-15981 GCA_003489085.1 Lachnospiraceae bacterium | reverse complement strand
TTCATGTATACGGACTTAAGCAAAAGCTATAAAAAGGAGGAATGTATCATGAAAACTAAAAAAGTTGTTGCTCTGATGTTAGCAGCAGCAATGGCATTCTCACTGACGGCATGCGGCAGTGGAGATACCAAGAAAAAAGAAGGCGACTCAAAAACTGAAAATGACGGCGCAGAGCTCACAAAAGACGATGAACAGTATGTCAATACGTACATTGGTGCAGAGCCTACAACGCTGGATCCATCTGTTCGTTCAGACACATATTCCAGTGAGTTGTTGATTAACTGTATGGAAGGTCTGATCCGTATGGAGCAGAGAGACGGCGAATATCAGGCTATGCCGGGTGACGCAGAATCCTGGGAAACCAGCGAAGATGGTACCGTATGGACCTTCCATCTGGGAGAAGACAGAAAGTGGAGTGACGGAGAGCCTATCACAGCAGAACAGTATGTATACTCTTTACAGAGAAGTGCTGATCCGGCAACCGGTTGTCCGAATACATATTTCCTGCAGCCGATCCTGAACTATGATGCAATCGGTAAAGGAGAAATGGATCCTTCCGAACTGGGTGTAAAAGCTGTTGATGAGCATACACTGGAAATCACACTGACAGCTGCAATGCCGAGCTTCCTGGAAAGCACAAATGCAAGTATCTTCTATCCGCAGAGACAGGATTATGTAGAGAAATACGGAGATCAGTATGGTTCTGATGTAGAAACAATGGTTTACAACGGACCGTTTAAGATGGATTCATGGGTTCATAACAGCTCCGTAGAGATCGTTAAGAATGACCAGTACTGGGATGCTGAAAACGTAGATCTGGAAAAGGTTAACTATCAGATTCTGTCTGATACAACAACAATTGCAAATGCTTACGACAGTGGACAGATTGATTACATTGCAGTAAGCTCCGCAGAAGAAGTTCAGAAATACGAAGCAGATCCGGACAGCGTATATACTAAGGTTTCCGGTGGTACAATTACATTCTACTTCTACAACACAGAAGACAAAGTATTTTCTAACGAAAAGATCCGTAAAGCATTTACTCTGGCTATGGATCAGGATGATATGAATGAAATGGCATTTGGCGGCCTGAGAGAACCTCTGTATGGATGGATCGCATCGGCACTTTCCGTAGAAGAGACAAGCATGCGTGATGTAGCAGGCGATGTTATCTTAGAGCAGCAGAAAGAGCTGGAAGACGAAGGCAAGACAGCGAAGGACGTTCTGATCGAAGGTATGGAAGAGCTTGGACTTGGCAGTGATCCGGCGAAACTGGATGTTACCTTCTCTCTGGCAGGAACGACTGACTGGTATCGTACACTGGGTGAATACATCCAGCAGGCATACAAAGAGTCTCTTGGAATCGATCTGAAGATCGACTTCAGTGAATGGGGTATCTTCTCTGACAACCTGACCAATGGTAATTATCAGATTGGTTTCATGGGTTGGGGAGCTTACTTCAATGATCCGTATGATATGTTAAGTCTTCATATCAGTGAAAACAATATGTTAAGTACCAACTGGAGCAATGAAGAGTATGACAAGCTGGTTAAGGCTGGCGTTGTTGAACTGGATCCGGAAAAACGTATGCAGGACTATGTTGATGCAGAACGTATTCTGATGGACAACTATGTAACCTGTCCGATCGCAACAAGTGTAACTCATTCCTTCACAAAATCATTCCTGCATGATAAATATGCTGAATATGGTCAGGATAACCTTTACTTCATTAGCCCAGGCTGGAAGAATGTTTATACATCTGGAAGATAACAGTATCTAAGAGCTAGATTTTGGCGGGTTATTACGGCAGCTATACTGTAATAACCCGTTTAATAATTGGCAGATTTTCATCGGATGATCTGCTTTTGATCAGGTGTGAAACAGCACCTGCACACACATTTGGGTAAAAGGAGGGAATGCATGTGTTTAAATATACATTAAAGCGTATAGTTTACATGATCATTACACTTCTGGCAGTTGTAACGCTTACATTTTTCTTGATGAGAAGTATTCCTGGAGATCCGCTTGCAAGTATGGCCAGAACTCTGCCGGAACAGACAAAAATC
>DNJM01000117.1:7719-13685 GCA_003489085.1 Lachnospiraceae bacterium | reverse complement strand
CTGCCGGAACAGACAAAAATCAATTTCTATGCAAAGTACGGTTTGGATAAGCCTCTGTTTACGCAGTATCTGATTTACTTGAAAGGACTGCTTCATTTTGATCTTGGTGAAAGTATTTTATATGCAGGACGTTCTGTAGCAGGCGAAATTGCCAGAACATCACCTATTTCCGGTATGGTAGGAGGAACCGCTCTTATTATCGGAACATTTATCGGTGTACTGCTCGGAATTGTAGCGGCCTTAAAGAAGAATCAGTGGCCGGATTATATCGTTATGTTTATTGCGATTCTGGGAGCTACGGTTCCTGTATTCGTACTTGCATCCTTGATGCAGTATGTTTTCGCCGTAAAGCTTGGCTGGCTTCCGGCTTCCGGATGGGGCAAAGCAAAGAATATGATTTTGCCGGTTATCACCATGAGCTTTAGCTCGATTGCAACCTATGCCCGTTATATCAAATCCAGTATGCTGGATACCCTGGGTCAGGATTATGTCCTGACTGCCCGGGCAAAAGGACTGAGTGAACGAAAAATCATTACAAGACATGTACTTCGTAACTCCCTGCTTCCGGCAGTAACTATTTTCTCCAGCAGCGTTGTTGGTGTATTTACCGGTGCATTTGTTACGGAAAGAATGTTCTCTATTCCGGGTATTGGTTTCTATTATGTAACTTCTATTAATAACAATGACTATTCAATGGTTCTTGGAACAACTGTATTTTATGCATTACTATTTATCGTTATGCAGTTCGTAGTAGACTTTGTATACATGATCCTGGATCCACGTATCAGAGTTGCATCAGACAAATAACGGAGGTGTGGGTATGCAGAATATTCCTAAAGAGAAATTCCGGGTCATCGGAATTCAGCAAAATGAAGCGGAAGCCATTGCCAGACCTCGCATTGGTTATTTTCAGGATGCGTGGAGACGGCTTCGCAAAAATAAAGTTGCCACAATGGCATTAATTTTATTGATTATTATTATTATTATGGTTATTATCGGACCAAAGCTCAGCGGATACCAGTTTGAGGCAGTTGACAAGACAGCCCGTAACCAGTTCCCGAATGCGAAGCATTGGTTCGGAACAGATAAACTGGGGCGTGATATCTTTGCACGTATCTGGATCAGCGGTCGGGTATCTCTGACGATCGGTGTGCTCGGCGCATTGGTTTCTTCCATCATCGGATGTATTTACGGTGGTATTGCAGCATATTTCGGTGGTATCGTAGATGATATCATGATGCGTATCGTTGAAATCCTGATCAGCGTGCCGTATCTGATCGTAGTAATCGTATTCTCACTGGTATTAGAAAGCAAAGGTCTCTTTACACTGATTCTTGCCATGGTTGTGACCGGATGGTGCGGTATGGCCAGATTTGTTCGTGCGCAGATGCTGTCTATTAAAAATGAAGAGTTTATTCTGGCAGCACAGGCTCTGGGTGTAAAACCTTGGAAGATCATCGTACGTCATATGATTCCGAATACGATCAGTACGGTAATCGTGTCTATTACATTTGATATTCCGGGATACATTTTCTCTGAAGCATTCCTGAGTTACATTGGTCTTGGTATTCAGCCGCCGAACACCAGCTGGGGTGCTATGGCATCCGTTGGACAGGCCGTTTTCACATTCTATCCATATCAGCTGTTCTTCCCGGCAGTTATGATCGCACTGACGATGCTTTGCTTCACGCTTCTCGGTGACGGTCTGCGGGATGCACTGGATCCAAAATTGAGAAAGTAGAGGATGGGACTATGGAAAAAATATTAGATGTGAATAATTTACAGGTTTCCTTCCATACATATGCCGGTGAGGTTAAGGCTGTGCGTGGAGTCAGCTTCGAACTGAGCGAAGGTGAGACACTTGCCTTTGTAGGCGAGTCAGGATGTGGTAAAACAGTTACGGCAAAAGCGATCATGCGTCTGCTTCAGCCGCCGTTTGCTGAGATTAAGGAAGAATCCCAGATCACTTACCGTGACAAAGATGTTATGAAAATGAGCAAGAAAGAGCTCCAGGAATATCGTGGAAATGAAGTCAGTATGATTTTCCAGGATCCGATGACTTCATTGAACCCGACGATGACGATTGGAAAGCAGATCATGGAGAGTCTGATCCTGCATCGGAATCTGAATAAGGAAGAAGCCAGAAAAGAAGCAATCAATATGCTGAAGCTGGTTAAGATTCCGGATGCGGAAAAGCGAGCGGATTCCTATCCGCATCAGCTGTCGGGCGGTATGCGTCAGCGTGTTATGATTGCGATTGCACTGTCATGTAATCCGTCTCTTCTGATTGCTGATGAACCTACAACAGCTCTGGATGTTACGATTCAGGCACAGATCATGGATCTGTTAAGCGAACTGAAAACAAAAATGAATACAGCCATTATTCTGGTTACACATGACCTGGGTGTAGTTGCAAACTTTGCAGACCGGATTCAGGTTATGTATGCTGGTCAGGTAATCGAACGTGGTACAGCACGTGAGATCTTTTATGATGCAAAGCATCCATATACCTGGGCACTGCTGTCTTCCGTACCGAGACTGGATACGGAAAATAAGCAGGAACTGTATGCATTGCAGGGAACACCGCCGGATCTGATCCTGAAGATGCATCGTTGTCCATTCGCGGCAAGATGTGAATACTGCATGGATATCTGTAAAGAGGCAATGCCGGAAGAAACGACGGTTTCCGGAACCCATAAGGTATCCTGCTGGCTGCAGCACCCGGATGCTCCGCAGGTAAAATCCTACTACGACAAGAAGAAGGAGGTGTAGAGGCAAATGAGAGAGAAATTAGTTGAAGTAAAAGACTTATGCAAATATTTCCATGTTGGGAAAAAAGGTATTTTGAAAGCTGTCGACAATGTCAGCCTCTACATTAAAAAGGGTGAGACCCTGGGATTGGTTGGTGAGTCCGGATGTGGAAAGACAACCTGTGGGCGTACCATATTGAAATTATATGATCCGACTGCCGGCCAGGTAATCTTTGACGGACAGGATGTCAGCAAGCTGAAGGGCAAAGAACTGCTGGAGTTTAAGAAAAGAGCACAGATTATTTTCCAGGACCCGTACTCCTCTCTGGACCCACGTATGACAATTGGTGAAATCATCGCAGAAGGTATGGATGTACACTGTAATTACAGTGCAAAAGAACGGGATGATAAGGTTGCAGAGCTTTTGACCAGCGTTGGTATGAATGCAGATTTTGCAAACCGTTTTGCGCATGAATTATCAGGTGGACAGAGACAGCGTATCGGAATCGCACGTGCGCTGGCAATTGATCCGGACTTCATTGTATGTGATGAACCGATCTCTGCGCTGGATGTGTCTATTCAGGCACAGGTTGTAAACCTTTTGATCAAGCTGCAGAAAGAAAGAGGTCTGACATATCTGTTCATTTCTCATGACCTTTCCATGGTAAGACATATTTCTGACCGTGTTGGTGTTATGTATCTGGGAAGTATGGTAGAAATGACGAGCAGTCAGGAGATCTTTGAAAATCCGAAGCATCCGTACACGAAGATTCTGATGTCTGCAATTCCGCTTGCAGATCCGGATGCAAACAGCAGCAGAAATCGTCTGGAGATCAGAGGAGAGATCCCAAGTCCGATTAATGCGCCGAGCGGATGTAAATTCCGTACCAGATGTCCGTATGCGACAGAAAAATGTGCACAGGAAGTACCAAAGCTTACTGAGATTGCACCGGAGCATTTTGTTGCATGCCATCATTGTAATGAGATCAACGCATAGGTTCGTTGGAAAATATGTAGCGCCGGTGTCTGCCGGCGCTATTGTTGAATAAAAATGAAATACGCTGTCAGAGTGCAAAAAAGCTGTCTGACAATGTGAAGGAGAGTGAATTATGCTAACGCAAAATATGATCGAAAAGGTTCTGGATGAGGCCTGCCTGCGAGGCGCTGATTTCGCGGAAGTATTTGAAGAAAACTGCCTTTTCCAGGAAACGGTTACTACTCATGAACGGGTAGAACAGAGCCAGATGGGACGGGAAAGCGGAGTCGGTATCCGTATGTTCAAGGATAAGAACTGTTATTATGGTTATACCAATCAGAAGACAGAGGCGGCACTTAAGCATCTGGTAACCGGTCTGACAAAGGCCATGAAAGGTGATAAAATGGCGCGTACTGCGCTGGCTGAGAAGAAGATTTATACAATGGGACCGGAGGTTATCTATGCATCCTCCCTTCCGTCTGAAAAGAGGATGGAGCCGGTGTATCGTGCGGTTCGTGCCGGTATGGATTTTGATGAAGAGATCGTACGGATGCGTGTAAAGCTGACGGATATGGAGCAGGAGGTGCAGATCGCGAACAGCGAGGGCCTGTATGTACAGGATAGCCGTGTAAAAACGAGACTGTATATCGGAGCTTATGCACAGTGCGGAAATGACATTCAGAACGGATATTATGGCCCGGGAGCCATGAGAGGGCATGAATACTACGACCAGATTGATGTGGAAGCCTGTGCAAGAGAGGCTGCCAGACAGGCAAAGGTGGTACTGCATGCAGAACCGTGTCCGGGAGGACAGATGAGTGTAGTTGTAGATAATGGATTCGGCGGTCTGTTGTTCCATGAAGCGTGCGGACATAGCCTGGAGGCGACTGTAATTGCAAAGGATGCGTCTGAATTCTGCGGTAAACTGGGAACAAAGATTGCATCTGATGTAGTAACTCTGATTGACGATGGTTCTATTGCAAGTGAATGGGGTTCCCTGCATGTGGATGATGAGGGTACTCCCACACAGAAAAATATTCTGATTGAAAATGGTATTCTGAAGAGCTATATGGTAGACCGGCTGAATGGTATGCGCGCAGGTCTTGCTCCAACCGGTTCCTCAAGAAGACAGAACTATAAATTTGCTCCGGTAGCCCGTATGACGAATACATATATTGCACCGGGCAAGAGTACACCGGAGGAGATTATTCGGGCAACAGAATGCGGACTGTATGTAAAGGCTATCATCGGAGGTTCCGTGGAATCTGCCACGGGAGATTTCAACTTCAGTACGGGAGAATGCTATTTGATTGAGAATGGTAAGGTAACAACACCGGTCAGAGGCGCTACTTTGATCGGAAACGGCGGAACTGTATTAAAGAGTGTGGATATGGTAGCTGGCGATTATGATCTGCGTCAGGGATATTGCTATGCATCCAGCGGTGCTCTTTTCATAGGTGCCGGTCAGCCGACCATCCGCGTAAGCAATATGACAGTAGGAGGTATTCGGTAATGGTAGAGACATTTATTCGAAAATTTACGGAAGCTGCCCATGAAAAAGGAATCCAGAATCTGGAGTTTTATACAGAAAGCATTCAGAAGGTCAGTGCAAGTGTATATCAGGGAAAACCGGAATACAACCAGTTAAGTGATGTGACAACATGCTATGTAGAAGGCGAAGTGAATGGAAAACGCGGTTATATTTATGTGGAGGATTTCTCAGAAGAATTCTTTGAGGAAGAGATCGCTAATCTGATTCAGGTGGCAGAGTGTGCCGGCGGTGCCTTCCAGAGCAAGCAGCTGACAACTGCAGACTGTGATAAAGAGTATACTTTGACCGAAGAAAATGCATTGGCAGAGAAGCTGGTTCAGGCGGAGAAGGAAACTCTGACAGAGAATCCGGGACTGAAAAAATTCTCACATTATGAGGCCCAGGAAGTGATCCGCCGGATTCTGATGCAGAATGATAAGGGAGATCGTATGGAGGACCGTACGAAATATGCTTCCTTATGGCTTCAGGCATCAGCAGAAAAAGACGGTGCGGTACAGACAGCCGGAGGAAATACTCTGGCAGGAAGTGTAGAGGAATTGGATTTCCATGCTGTTTCTGCGGAAGCAGCAAAGGAAGCATGCGAAATCCTGAATGCAAAGCCGGTTCCTACAGGAAGATATTCAGTGATTCTGAAAAACAGCGTGATTACGGAAATGCTGGGAATGTATAAAAGTGCCTTTGGTGCGGA
>DNJM01000117.1:0-7414 GCA_003489085.1 Lachnospiraceae bacterium | reverse complement strand
GCCTTTGGTGCGGATAATGTAAGGAAAAAGCTGAGTAAACTGGCTGAAAAGAAGGGAGAGCAGATCGCTTCTTCTATCGTAAATCTGATCGAAGATCCGAACCTTCCGGAGGGTGTAAATAAAAGAGCTTTTGATGATGAAGGAATGCCTACCAGCCGCAAGGAAATCATCAAAGATGGTGTACTTCAGATGTTCCTGTATAACTGCGAGGAAGCAAAGAAAGCCGGATGCAAGTCTACAGGAAATGGATTCAAGGAGAACTATAGAAGTGTTCCGGGAATTGGTGTAACGAATCTGAAGCTGGTCGGAGAGGACAAGACCCGTGAAGAGTTGATTCAGGAAATGGGAGATGGTCTTTACATTACAGCATGCGGCGGTATGTTTGCATGTGCAGATCCGGTCACCGGAAAATTTTCGCTGATTTCCAAAGGATATCTGGTAGAAGGCGGTAAAGTAACCCGCGGTGTCAATCAGATCACAGTAGCCGGTAATTTCTTTGATATGCTGCATGATATTGTAGGCATCAGCAATGATTATCTGGTAGATGGCGGAATGGCCGGCGTTTTCGTAGCTCCGTCCGTTCGAATCAAAGAACTGGTAGTATCCGGAACGTAAAGCAGAAAAATAAATAGAAAAGCAAATAGAAAAGTACCCTGAACCGTAAAGGAAGGAGCTCCTTCGGGAGATATTCCACCTTTCGGTTCAGGGTATTTTTGCTCATTGGAAAATTATGCTATTTGTCAATTGAGGACTTATGCTTCATCAACCGGAATCAGTTCATATTCCCGGCTGCCGATCTTGAGTTCTGCTGCAGCTTCAATGGTATGTATACCATTTCTGGATTCAATACGCTCAATCAGATCACCCTTTCCAGGATCGTCAGAGCTGTATACAAGATCAATGCAGGCCTGATCCAGTGCAACCGGATCCAGAGAAGCCAGGATACCGATATCTGCCATCTTCGGATCTTCTGCCACTGCGCAGCAGTCACAGTCTACGGACATATTGCACATAACATTCAGGAAAGCAATCTTGCCATCCAGATAGTCCATTACAGCTTTATCAGCATCTGCCATAGATTCCAGGAAGGAATCATGGTCCGCAGTCCAGATCTTTTCCGGTTCACCAGCACCATGGATATGTGCTTTTCCATGAGAAGAAGCAATACCGATGGAAAGATTCTTTAAGGCACCGCCAAAGCCGCCCATCGGGTGTCCTTTGAAGTGAGAGAGAACTAAAACGGAATCGTAGTTTTTCAGATGATCACCTACATAATTCACAGACAGATGCTTTCCGCCATTTACCGGGAGTTCCAGCTCTCCTTCTTCATCCATGATATCTACATCACAGACTTCTGTCCAGCCATGCAGCTTCATGGTTTCCCAGTGCTTTTCTGTAGAATTACGCTGTCCTTCGTAAGCCGTGTTGCATTCCACGATGGTACCCTTCACATGATCGATCATAGGTTTCCAGAACGCAGGACGGATGAAGTTCTGATTGCCGACTTCACCGGAGTGTACCTTGACGGCAACCTTTCCCGGAAGATTGATTCCCAGAAGCTCATAAAGACGGATGACGGCTTCCGGAGTAATTTTGGTGGTAAAATATACTTTAGATTTCATGCGTATGCCTCCTTTTTTATAAATATAGTTTACTACCTGGAGTATACTTTAAGTCAAGAAAAGTTTTATCAGGAAGCAATTTGTCTGGAGAAGAGAGATTCCTTTCTTGTGTGTGGTACATATACAATAGAGTACATGACAGAAGCCATCAAAAATGCACTTACCACATCAATCACCGAATGCTGCTTCAAAAACATAGTAGATAAAATAATCAGACTGCTCAGGATTACGGAACCGAAACGAATAAGCCGATTGCGGCTTAATGTCTCACTATGACCAATGGCAATTGCAGCGCCAATGGAATTGAACACATGAATACTTGGCAGTACATTTGTAGGTGTATCTGTCCGATACAGCATCTTTACCATATCCACAAAGATATTATCCCGGGCAAATGTGACAGGACGGAGATTCTGACCATTTGGGAAAAAGGTACAGATGATCAGAAAGATTGTCATTCCGGTAAAAAGGAATGTAACCAGACGGTAAAATCCAGCCTTATCCTTGAAGAAAAAGTAACCTACGGTAACAGCGATATAAGCGAACCAAAGCATATACGGGATGATAAAAATTTCCTGGAAGGGAATGTAATCATCTAAAGCCGAATGAATGACATGATATTCTTCCGTGACATGCTGCTCGAGCCATAAAAACCATGGCATATAAATCAGTCCATATAGGAAGACCCATGCGTGTTTATATTGATGTAACCATTTTTTCATATCAAAGACCCCTTTTGAAACAAAACCCCAATGTATTTATAGCTGATGTCATTAAACGGATTATAACATGATTGCCGTTTAACAACAAGAAACTTCATGATTTCTTAATATTTTATTATACTTTCTTTCGCTTCTTAAGTGTTATTTTATGAATGGAGCGGATGCGGCAGAAGCATTCGAAGCTTTGTAGGGGAACAGGAAGCCTGCATCTGCTTTTGGAGAAAAACGGGTTCCCCATCTGTATGTACGGGAAGGGTTCTGGAAGTCTCTATGACGGCTTCGTGGCAGCGATAGGTATAAACTCCCTTAAATCGGGTATGCCATCCTTTAAAGGCCGTAGGAAGCAGTGCCAGGATCTTAAGCTTTGACATATTGGCGATCACAAGGATGTCCAGACAGGTATCCTGACAGTTGGCCTGTGGACAGAACTGAAAGCCGCCGCCCTCATACGGCAGGTTCATTGCAACGGCAAAATAGGCCCGGTCAAAGGTGATAGTGTCCTTCTGATCCAGGTGCAGTGTGATGGTAAGAGGGCTGTCGAAGAGAATACGATGCAGAGCAATCCCTGCATAGGTCAATCTGCCGAGTCCCAGCCGGTTCAGAAATACCTTAATGCGTGAGACCATGGCTTCATGGCATACAGCAGCATCGAAGCCGATACCGGTACTGACGGCAAAACGTCGTTCATGACCCGGATAGCGGAGGACGCCGATGTCGATCTCTTCTATAGACGGTCTGGTAAGGATCTGCTTCAGAGTTTCCATCGGATCCTTTGGAAGGGCCAGCCCACGTGCAAAATCATTGCTGGAACCGATCGGAATATAGCCGAAAGTAATCAGGCGAAAGTCATGGATGCCGTTCAGAACTTCATTCACCGTACCGTCTCCGCCAAGGACGATAATGGTGTGCTCTGCATTGTCTTCCGTAAGCTGCTTCGTATAAAGCCAGGCATGTTTTCTATGGCTGGTCAGGAAGGCTTCATATTCGACATTGAGCTGTTTCAGAAGCTGCTCCAGCTGCTTCCAGATCTGAAGGCCCAGGCCGGAGCGGGCGTTGGGGTTGATAATAAATGTATACATATAGGATTCTCCTCATTTGTGTGGTAAGGATGGGACGCACATAATGTGCAGAACTACTATGATTACTTTACCATGGATTTTTAAACGCAACAACTACATATCGAAAAAATATACAAAAAGCAGATGCTGATGAAGAAGGACATGTATTGACAAAAGAGGAGAATAAACTCTTATGTGCGCAGTATACGGGTGCGTTCCTGGAAAAATATCTGCTGCGGGAGTAAAAAAGTGAAAAGAGACCTTTCTGTTTTGATTCAAGCCTTTGAAGAGCCTGAACTTTGCAGAAAGGTCTCCTTTATTTTAGTTTATACCTACATGGCGTAGCGATTGTTCTTTACAGTCTTGGACTTCTCGGCATTTCCCATGCATTATGGTCCGTATGGAGAAGCATATGAGCCTTATGGGACAGTGGTTTGCCCATGAAGTCAGAATATAATTTCTGGATATCCGGATTCTCATGAGAGAAACGGAGCTCATTGTTGCGATCCAGGAAGTACAGATTCTTGCCGCGTTCAAATGCCAGCTCTTCACCATCGTGGATCGGTTGTCCGCCGCCGCCTACGCAGCCGCCCGGACATGCCATAACTTCAACGAAGTCATAGTGTTCTTCACCACGTTCGATCTTTTCGAGCAATCTGCGGGTATTGCCAAGGCCGCTGACAATAGCAGCGCGTACTACAGCATCCCCTATTGTAATCTCAGCAGCACGTACACCGTCCTCCTGGCTGGTAGCACGTACGACTTTGAATGCATCCGGTTCCGGGTTCTTGCCCATTACCAGAAAATAAGCGGTTCTGAGGGCAGCTTCCATAACGCCGCCGGTTGCACCGAAGATCACACCGGCACCGGATCCCTCCTTCATCAGCGGATCGCACGGACGATCAACCAGTGTAGAAGGTTCGATATAAGAAGAACGGATCATACGTGTCAGTTCTCTTGTAGTGATAACGATATCTACATCATGTCCTGCGTATTCTTCATAGTAAAGATCCATATTGCGTTCGCCTTTTTTTGCAACACAAGGCATAACGGATACGGTTACCATATTTTCCGGAGCAACACCGATGGACTGTGCAAAATAGGTCTTCATAACGGCACCGAACATCTGCTGCGGAGATTTTGCAGAAGAGAGCTGCGGTACCAGATGCGGAAACTGGGATTTGACAAAACGAACCCAGCCCGGACAGCAGGAGGTGAACATCGGACGTACCTTGGTTTCACCCTTTGTAAAGCGTTCCAGGAACTCATTTCCTTCTTCCATAATGGTCAGGTCAGCTGAGAAAGTGGTATCGAATACATAATCCACGCCCATTTTCTTCAGCGCATCCATAATCTTTCCGACGGTTGCTTCTTCCGGCTTCATACCAAGAGCTTCGCCCCATGCAGTACGTACTGCAGGTGCTACCTGAGCTACGACTACCTTCTTAGGATCAGCAATGGCATTCCAGAACGGTTCTGTATCATCACATTCGCGCAGAGCGCCTACCGGGCAGTGAGTGATACACTGACCGCAGAGGGCACAGTCTGCTTCTTTGATGGTACGTCCACCGGATACATTTACGGTAGAGCGGGAGCCAGTACCTTCCATATCCCAGATATGAAGGGTCTGGATCTTGTCACATACCTGCACACAGCGCATACATTTGATACATTTTGCAGAGTCGCGTATCAACGGAAATTCTGTATCCCATGGCTGACGTTCGATACGTTCACCATATGGCAGAGAATAAATATTCAGATCATTTGCGACCTTCTGCAGAGAACAATTGCCGCTGCGGACACAGGTCGCACATTTGCAGTCATGCTGAGAAAGGATCAGCTGAATCGTGCGGCGTCTGTCAGCCCGTACCTTCGGACTGTTGGTGTAGATGACCATACCTTCCTGCACAACATTATTACAGGAGGTGATCAGACGATCATGGCCTTCTACCTCTACAACGCAGACACGGCAGGCTCCGATTTCGTTGATATCCTTTAAATAGCACAGTTTTGGAATCAGGATGCCGTTCTGTGCGGCAGCATCCATAATAGTGGTACCTTCCGGTACGGAAATTGGTGTATTATTAATAGTCAGATTTACCATACTTTTTCACGGCCTCCTTTGAACAGACCATATCCGAAGTGGTCACAGCGCAGGCATCTGCCGGCTTCCTGACAGGCTTCTTTCTTGGTCATGCAGTTTTCTACGCCTTCAAAGTCGTGAACCCGCTCGCAGGCTTCGCGTTCAGTCAGTTCTACTCTTCCGCAGGCGGTGCGGTCATCCAGATTCGGATCCGGAATTTCAACATCACAGGTAATCTCATGGTGGAATCCGAGATATTCATCGATATTGGCAGCTACTACCTTGGCAGCAGCAATGGCTCTGATTACGGTCGCCGGACCGGTTGCACAGTCACCACCTGCAAATACACCAGGAATATTAGCAAAGCCGCCGAACTTCTCTGCCATGATAACACCGCGTTCAACCGGAACACCGGCATCCTGGAAGTGTTTGGACTCGATATTCTGTCCGATGGCAACGATCAGGGTCGTACATGGAATAAAGATATCGTCTTCCCCTGTTGGTTTTACACTTGCACGACCGTCGCGGATTCTGCTGATCATCTGCGGAGTTGCCCAGAGTCCCTTGACATGGCCGTTTTCATCTACTTCAATTCTGGAAGGAGCCTTCAGAGTACGTACTTCTACACCCTCTGCAACAGCACCTTCGATTTCAGCCGGAAGGGCAGTCATGTCTGCGATACGTCTCCGGTATACGATACTTACTTTCTTTGCTCCTAGACGTACGGCGGTACGCACGGCATCCATGGACACATTTCCACCGCCAACGATAGCAACCTCCTGACCGGAAAGATCCGGATTCTCTTCTTTTCCTACAGCACGGAGGAACTGTACTGCGGACATTACACCTTCTGCGTCTTCATGCTCCAGACCAAGCTTCTTATCTGTACTTGCACCGATTGTAATCAGGACAGCATCATATTCCGCACGCAGACTTTGGATCGTCATATCTTTACCGATCCGCATACCGTATTTTACTTCTACACCGGTTTCCAGGATTGCATTGATATCATCATCCAGGCGATCCTTCGGCAGCCGGTAATTCGGAATACCATAACGAAGCATACCGCCGAGCTTTGGCAGCATTTCGAATACAGTGACCTGATGTCCCATTAACTGCAGATAATAAGCAGCAGAAAGTCCGCCCGGACCGCCGCCGACGATAGCTACACGCTTGCCTGTGGAAGGAGCGCATTTTGGCGGAGGTACTTTGCCGGCAAAATCAGCTGCTACACGCTTCAGTCCGCGGATATTGATCGCATCGTCGACCATATTTCTGCGGCATCTTGCTTCACATGGATGTTCACAGATAAAACCGCAGGTAGTCGGGAACGGATTATCCTTACGGATCAGGCGGATGGCATCCGCATAGCGCTCCTCGCCAACCAGTGCAACGTAGCCAGGAATATCCACATGAGCCGGACAAAGTGCTACACACGGTACCGGCTGGTGATATGTACAGGTACATCTGCCTTCACGGATATGCTGCTCATAATCATCGCGGCAGCCGATCAGGCTCTTATATACCATATGCGCGGCCTCGTAACCGATGGCGCAGTCTGCGGAGTCCATGATGGAAATTGCCGTTTCTTCCATCAGATCCAATGTGTCTAAAGTAGCCTTGCCATTTAATACATCAGTAATCAGATGCTTTAATTGTAATAAACCGATACGGCAAGGAGCGCATTTCCCACAGGTCTGTGCGTGGCACATCTCCAGAAATGCTCTTGTAATGTCTACGGGACAGAGTCCCGGCGGGCTGGCTTCGATTCTACGTTCCAGATCCTTGTACAGACCTTCAATCACAAGCTGTGATTTGCTGGGGGTAGGAATCTCAAGTCTGCTCATAGTATCACCTCTTCCTCTTCATTTGACAGTTTTCTCAAAAAGTCACTTAATTATATTGTAATATATCGACAATGAATATACA
>DNJM01000232.1:4392-4541 GCA_003489085.1 Lachnospiraceae bacterium | reverse complement strand
AAATGTATAACAAAAGATGCATATCTATCTGAGTATTTTATTTAACTTTTTTTGTTTCTTTTTTCTTCATATTATACCCCTCCTTTCACTTTTACCACAAACAATTCTACATATTGGATCCACTTGATATAATCATATTAACATAATAA
>DNJM01000232.1:3537-4099 GCA_003489085.1 Lachnospiraceae bacterium | reverse complement strand
CATATTAACATAATAACCCAGATTTGCAAAGTTTTACTTATGAAAACATATTTTTTTGAAAATTTTTTCAGGCCCTGACATATACTCTCCCCAGATACTTCACTACAATTCTACCCTTTCCAGCTCTTTCTGAAACTGGTTTGTATACAGGTCATAATAATGTCCTTTGGCCGCCAGCAGTTCTTCATGCGTACCCTGTTCAATAATATCACCGTCCTGCACCACCAGAATGATATCCGCCTGCCGAATCGTGGACAGACGATGGGCAATGATGAAGGAGGTTCTGTCTTTCAGCAGATATTCCACCGCTTCCTGAATCAGCTGTTCTGTTTCGGTATCAATAGATGCCGTCGCTTCATCCAGAATGAAAATCCTGGGATCTGCCAGTACGGCTCTGGCAAAGGATACCAGCTGCTTCTCGCCGGTAGAGAGAGAGTCTCCGCCCTCACCGACCTCGCTGTCCCATCCCTGTTCCAGATGCCGGACTACAGAATCTGCAGAAACTTTTCTCGCCGCTGCTTTTACCTCCTCATCCGTTGCATCCAGTCTTCCGTACCGGATA
>DNJM01000232.1:0-3275 GCA_003489085.1 Lachnospiraceae bacterium | reverse complement strand
GCATCCAGTCTTCCGTACCGGATATTTTCCATTACGCTCCCGCTGAACAGATGCGGATTCTGCAGCACGTAGCCGATCGAGCTGTGGAGCCAGAGCTGGCTTCTCTCTTTATAATCTCTTCCGTCGATCAGAATTCGTCCTGCCGTTGGCTCAAAAAAGCGGCAGACCAGGTTGACAATCGTACTTTTCCCTGCCCCGGTCTCCCCGACGATAGCTACTGTGGTTCCCGCCGGCACCTTCAGATTAAAATCCGTCAGGATATCCTCGTTTCCATCCGGATACCGGAAGGAAACATGCTCGAATTCGATATCTCCCCGAATCGGTTCGAAATTCTCCGTCTTCGGTTCAAATACCGTACCATACTTTGCTTCCACCTCCGGCGTATCTGTGATCTGCAGCTCTTCATCCAGAAGTCCCATCACCCGTTCAATATTCGCCTGTGCAGAAATCAATTCGGACAGGTTCCTGGCAATCTGCTGAATCGGCTCAAAGATTCCTACCGCGTAGGATGTAAATGCGGACAGTGTACCAATCATCAGTACATTTTCCGTAACCATGGTTCCTCCGCTCTTCAGCACGATTGCCGTCGCAATAGACCCAAACAGCAGCACCAGCGAAATGTAGATACCGTTCAGTCTGGCCGCCCGGATACCGCTGAGCCGCATGTCTGCTGTAATCTCTTCAAATTCTCTTGTATTCTTCTCTTCAATGACCAGTGTCTTGGAAGTCTTTGCACCCATGATGCCTTCGTTATAGGCTCCCGTAATCCTGGAATTCTGCTTCCGGATTCTGCGGTTCCAGTGCAGGATCCGCTTCTGGAAGTACATAGTCAGGCAGGCAATTACAGGTACGATTACCATTACCATCAAAGCCAGCTTCAGATTCAGAAAAGCCATCGCTGCCAGTACTCCCAGCACATAGGTCAGCGCCCAGAGAATATCTACCAGGTTCCATGCCAGAAGAGCACTGATCCTTCCGGTATCACTCATGACCCGGGCCAGGATATAGCCCACCGGCGTTACATTATAATAAGAGAACGAAAGCTGCTGCAAATGAACGAAGCATTTCAGCTTCATATCCCGGGCCAGATTCATCTCAATCTTCATAGAACCTCTGGTAAAGAAGATCACGCTTACAGACTGGATGAAAATTGCTGTCGCATACACTGCCGCAAAGCTCCAGATTCCTTTCGTCGTTCCCGCCTCAATAAAATGATTCACAGCATATCGCTGAAACAGGGGCATCAGAATATCGATCACTGCACAGACCAGATTGAAAAACAGTACATAGCCAAATGTTCCGTAAAATGGTTTAAAAAACGGAAACAGACGCTTCCAGATCCGCCAGTCAAAGACCGTACTGTATTCTTTTTCTTCGATCCGCATAGATTATTTCCTCCCTTCTTCCTTCAGGTGGTTCTCTGTCTGTCCCATCTGAATATCATAAATCCGGCGGTACGTTCCGCCAAGCTGCATCAGTTCCTCATGCGATCCCATTTCTGCGATGCGTCCATCCGTCAAAACCATGATGGTATCCGCCTGCATCAGGGTTGTGATTCGATGTGAAATCAATATCACTGTTGCCTGCTGCATCCGTTCTTTCAGTGCCGTACGGATCCGGATATCCGTCTCCGTATCCACCGCGGACAACGAATCGTCGAAAATCATAATCTCTGCCTTCTGCATCAGCATCCGTGCAATCGCCACACGCTGCTTCTGTCCTCCGGATAATGTCACTCCACGCTCTCCCACAACCGTCTTATAGCCATTTGCGAAACTGTCGATCGCGCTGTCCACGCAGGCGATCTCACAGGCCTGTCGTATCTCGTTAAGCGTAGGTTTCTCCAGAGTAATTCCGATATTTTCCTGGATAGTTCTGGAGTAGAGGAACGGCTCCTGCAGCACCAGTCCGACATGTCTTCTCAGATATGCCTTCTGAATCTTTCGAATATCCGTATCTCCGATCCGGATGCTTCCCTCATTCTCCTTCAGCTCATACAGACTGTTGATCAGATGCACCAGCGTACTTTTTCCACTGCCGGTGCCGCCCAATATGGCAAATGTCTTTCCGGCCGGAACGGTAAAGCTGACATCCTTCAGCACTGGCTGATTCTGATCATAGCCAAAGCTGACATGATCAAAATGAATATCCTGATTCATCGGAGGCGTACAGGCATCCGGTACATCCTCTTCTGTTTTGCTGTTAAATATGTAAACCAGACGTTCAATCGACACTCCGGCTTTACTCATCTCCGACAGCACACGGCCCAGCCCACGCACCGGCCAGATTAAAGTAGAATTATAGGATACCAGCGCCAGGAATTCGCCCAGCGTAATCTCCCCATACACAGCCGCTGCCGCACCTACGGAAATGACAATCATAATCTGCAGACCGGTAATCAGATCTCCGGTTCCCCAGTACAGACTCATAATCCTCCCCATGCGAATCCACATATCTGCAAATTCCTCATTTTTCTCCTGGAACCTGTCTACTTCATACCGCTCCCGCCCAAAGGCACGTACGACCCGGACTCCGGTCAGATTCTCCTGCACCTGGGTAGAAAGACGCCCTTCCGCCTCATCTGCATCCAGGAATTTCTGCCCGATCTTTCCATAGAAATACCCAGAATACAGTATGATAATCGGAATAAATGCAACTGCAATCAATGTGATTTTTACATTCATAGACAGCATAACACTGACGGAAAATAGAATGAGGAAACAGATTCGGAATACTTCCAGCAGCTGGTTGGTAATAAAATTCTTCACCACTTCCACATCCGAGGTACACCGCTGAATGATTTCTCCCGTCTGATGTCTGGTATGCCACTCAAAAGGGAGCTTCTGAATATGCCCAAAAAGTGCATCCCGCAGATCCTTTACAAAATGCTCTGAGCCCTTTGCCGTAAATGTTCTGGCATTATAGTTGCTGATCATATGGCAAAGTGCAATCAGAATAATCAATGCTGCGGCTGCTGAAAGTGCTACAGATACATTTCCCCTCACGGTCTCTTCCGAAATGAAATGTTTTAAAAAATCCGGCAGGGGATCTGTTCCGAGGACAGAATCCACTGTTACACGAATGACCTGCGGAATCATAGCATTTAATATGGTATTCAGCATGGAAAAGAGCAGCGCCAGCAAAAAGAAATGTGTGTTGCCCTTTAAAAAGCGTAGAATCAAATCCGGTTTTCTTTTCATAAATATCCTCCCTCCATGAAGCTTTTTATTGCATGTCTGCAGTTCAAAAAGATCCATCGGACCTTTTATCGCACG
>DNJM01000061.1:428-7286 GCA_003489085.1 Lachnospiraceae bacterium | reverse complement strand
ATTATAATAAAATCTGATAATTAAAAATTTAACGATCAAATATCTATAGGATGGAGGATGTGAGAGACGATGTATGCGGATGAGAATATGATCAAAATCAAACATGAAGTACTCTATGAGGTTGCGAAGCTGGCTTTTGCGGGGGAACTGGAAGAAAAGCGGGATAACATTGCGATGGAGCTGATACCGGGCCCGCTGCCGCAGTTCCGATGCTGTATTTATAAGGAGCGGGAAATTATCCGCCAGCGTGTCAGACTTGCAGAAGGAAAAGCTCCGGGGGCGGTCGATGATGGAAATATTATTCAGGTGATCAGCTCGGCCTGCGAGGACTGCCCGATTTCCAGCTATACGGTAACGGAAAACTGCCAGAACTGTGCCGGAAAAGCATGTATTAATGCCTGCAAATTCGGTGCGATAGAAAGAGGAAGATATCGTTCTCATATTGATGCGTCCAAATGTAAGGAGTGCGGAAAGTGTGCCAAGGCATGTCCGTATAATGCGATCGCACATTTAAAGCGGCCCTGTAAGTTCAGCTGTCCGGTAGACGCCATCAAGTACAATGAATATGGAATTTCTGTGATTGATAAGAATAAATGTATCCGCTGCGGAAAATGTATCCACAGCTGTCCATTTGGCGCCATTGCTGCCAAGTCTTATATCGTACCGGTGATCGAAGCATTGAAATCCGGAAAACGTGTTTACGCCATGGCGGCACCGGCAACAGAAGGTCAGTTCGGTGCGGATATTACGATGGCAAGCTGGAAAAAAGCCATGAAAGAGCTGGGCTTTGTAGATTTCTATGATGTCGGCCTGGGCGGTGATATGACGGCCGCCTATGAAGCAGAGGAATGGGCGGAAGCCTATAAAGAGGGTAAGAAGAAAGTCACCTCCTGCTGTCCGGCATTTGTTAATATGGTTCGTCTCCATTATCCGCAGCTGGCAGACTGTGTATCCACTACGGTATCACCGATGTGTGCCGTATCCCGTCTGGTCAAGGCACGCGATCCGGAAGCCATTACTGTATTCATTGGACCGTGTCTGGCGAAAAAATCAGAAGTGGCAGATCAGAAGATTGAAGGAAATGCGGATTATGTACTGACCTATAGTGAAATCCGTGCCATCATGCGTGCAAAGAATATCAGTCTGGAGCCGTGTGCAAATGAGGAGCAGATCGCCTCTACATATGGTAAGAGATTTGCCAATTCCGGCGGTGTAACAGCAGCCGTACTGCAGAGCTTAAAGGAATCCGAAGAGAATATCGATGCAAAGGTATGTAGGGCAAATGGAGCAGCAGAGTGTAAGAAAGCGCTGCTTCTTCTGAGAGCGGCAAGACTTCCGGAGGACTTTATCGAAGGTATGGCCTGTGAAGGCGGATGCGTCGGCGGACCGAGTGCATACAGCGACCAGCTGGCGTTCAAGAAAGACCGGGATGCACTGATCAGCCAGGCAGATAACCGCGGTATTCATGAAAATCTGAAGAATTATGATATGGACAGCTTCTCCATGCACAGAGAATAGCAGAAAAGCAGCATTCCGAACCGTTTGTAAAAACGGATCGGGATGCTGTTTTCCATATAAGGGTGCATATGCCAAGCCGGCAAGAAATATACATATTTTTAAGAGGATATGTGCGGAGTCGGAATATGAGTAAGAAAACGGGCTGGGGGATCGGAGGAAGAGCGGGCAGAAGGATCAGAAGAAATGCCTTTCCGCTTTTTGCAGCATTGATGCTGGCAGTTTCTATCCTGCGCTATGTACCGGGGATGATTTCGGTCAGCAGCAATATAAATGGGAAAGAGCTTCCGATTTATTCCGTGGAAACGGATAAAAAGCAGGTTGCCCTGACATTTGACGCCGCATGGGGAAATGAAGATACGCAGACACTGCTTTCGATTTTAAAAAAGTATGATCTTCGGGTGACATTTTTTATGACCGGCGGCTGGGTTACGAAGTATCCGGAGGATGTGAAGAAGATTCTGGAGGCCGGACATGATCTGGGCAACCATAGCGAGCATCATAAGAATATGAGCCAGTTGTCGGAAGAAGAGCAGAAGGAAGAGATCATGCGTGTGCATGACAGGGTAAAAGAGCTGACCGGATACGAGATGTTTCTGTTCCGTCCGCCGTATGGGGACTATGATAACAGTGTGATTCTGACAGCGCAGGAATGCGGTTATTATGCGATACAGTGGTCCGTAGACAGCCTGGACTGGAAGGATTATGGGGCAGAAAGCATCGTAGACCGTATCGTGAACAGCGAGGAGCTGCAAAACGGAGCCATTATTCTGATGCACAATGGTGCGAAGTACACGAAAGATGCTCTGGAACGGGTGATTATCGGACTGCAGGAAAATGGGTATGAGATCGTTCCGGTATCCGAACTGATTTACCATGAGCCGTTTCATATGGATGTGACGGGAAGGCAGATTGCGGATCGGTGAAAAATGCTTTTGTGGATTTCTCTTCCTTATTGTGCGGAAAAATGTTACAATGGAGTCAGCTTTGCAGGACAGGATACTGTCTGCAGAGAGGCAAAAGGAGTATATCTGAATCAATAAGGAGGTTTTACCATGCTTGAAACATTAAAAAAAGTAAAAGATACCTGTGCTGTTTTCTTTCACAAGGAATGGAGTATACAGGAGAAGATTTTGCTGATCGTTGACTGTGTTCTTTTAGGAGTCGTCCTTGGCATTTTATTTGCACCGCGCAAGGGAACCTATGCGGTAGGAAGCTTTAACGGAAATAAAAATGAATTCGTTGAGGACTGGGACGACGAAGAATGGATCGATGAGGAGGACTAAGAATGGATTATACAGCAAACGACAGCCGTTATGAATATATGAAGTATTCCCGTACAGGGAAAAGCGGTCTGAAGCTTCCGGCCGTTTCGCTGGGACTCTGGCATAATTTTGGTACGGATGGGGATTTTGAGAATATGGTACGGATGTGCCATACGGCACTGGATGCCGGAATCACCCATTTTGATCTGGCGAACAACTATGGCCCGGTTCCGGGCAGTGCGGAGGAGAACTTCGGCAGAATCATCCATGGGGATCTGAAGCCCTATCGGGATGAACTGGTGATCAGTACCAAGGCAGGCTATGAGATGTGGCCGGGACCGTATGGTGACGGCGGCAGCCGGAAATATCTGCTGGCGAGTCTGGATCAGAGCCTGCGGCGGATGGGGCTGGAATACGTAGATATTTTCTATCATCACAGGATGGATCCGGATACGCCGCTGGAAGAGAGTATGGAAGCACTGAATACGGCTGTAAAAAGCGGAAAGGCGCTTTATGCCGGCATCTCGAATTATGACCGGAAGACAACGAAAAAGGCAGCGAAGATCTTAAAAGAGCTGCACTGCCCATTTATCATTAACCAGGTGAGATATTCGATCTTTGACCGCCGGATTGAAGAAGACGGTCTGAAGGATTATGCGCAGGAGCATGGAATCGGACTGATTGCCTTCAGTCCGCTGGCGCAGGGACTGCTGACCGATAAATATCTGCATGGCGTTCCGGAAAACAGCCGGATCCGTACGGATGGGCGTTTCCTGAAGGAGAGTGCGCTGACAGAGAAGCGTCTGGAGCAGATCCGGAAGCTGAATGAGATGGCCGCAGACCGTGGCCAGACGCTGGCGCAGATGGCGCTTTCCTGGATTCTGAAGGATGATGCGGTGACGAGTGTACTGATTGGGGCATCCCGTCCGGAGCAGATTCTGGAGAATGTGAAGATGGTAGAGAAGACAGCATTTACGGAGGAAGAGTTAGAACAAATTGATCGTATATCTAAATAGATCCCGGCGTCTGGGGAAAGATCAGATGGTGGGATTCGATTGACGGATAAAGCAGGTGGAAGAAGCATGAAATTTACGAAAATGCAGGGACTGGGCAATGATTATGTCTATGTGAACTGTCTGAAGGAGCGGGTTGAGAACCCTTCCGAGATGGCAGTCCGGATCAGCAACCGGAATTTTGGCGTCGGATCGGACGGGCTGATTCTGATCAAGCCGTCTGACCGGGCAGATTTTGAAATGGAAATGTACAATGCGGACGGATCTCGCAGTGAAATGTGTGGAAATGGGATCCGTTGCGTCGGAAAATATGTGTATGACTATGGACTGACAGATCAGACACAGGTAGCGGTGGACACGCTGGCCGGGATTAAGTATCTGGAACTAACCGTAGAAGAGGGGAGAGTCAGTGAAGTCCAGGTGGATATGGGAAGTCCGATTCTGGTGCCGGAGCAGATTCCGGTGCTGGCGGAAGGAAGCCGGGTGGTGGATGAACCAATTCTGATAGATGGCCGCGAGTACCGTATGACGGCGGTATCCATGGGAAATCCCCATACGGTTATTTATGTGGATGATGTAAAGGGACTGGATCTGGAAGCCATCGGACCGAAGTTCGAGATGCACGAGAGGTTCCCGAACCGGGTCAATACGGAATTTGTCCGGGTGCTGGATAGAAAGACCGTGGAAATGCGGGTCTGGGAGCGTGGGACCGGAGAAACGCTGGCCTGCGGGACAGGTGCCTGTGCCGTGGCGGTTTCCAGTATCCTGAATGGATTTACGGAGTCGGAAGTAACGATAAAGCTGCTGGGCGGAGATCTTCGGATCCGCTGGGACCGTGAAGAGAATAAGGTCTATATGACCGGTCCGGCGGAGGTTGTTTTTGATGGGGAAACCGGTCCGGGACTGGACGGACGGTAGACGGTAACAGACATATGACGGCCCATTTCTATCAGAAAATAATAGAAATGAGGTTTTAACATGAAATTGACAGGAACATCACTGAAAGGTGATTTCTTGCGCTTTATTATCCCATCGATTGCCGCACAATGGGTATTTACGTTGTATACGATGATTGATGGGATTTTTGTGGCCAGGGGTGTTTCGGAAATTGCACTGACGGCAGTGAATCTGTCGTTTCCGTTTGTATCGGGATTGTTTTCCTTTTCGATCCTTTTTGCAGTCGGAACCTCGACCGTTGTGGCCATTTTGCTGGGAGAAGGGAAAAAGGAGCGGGCGGATGAAGTGTTCACACAGAATCTGGCGGTATTGACCGTGGTTTCCGTGATACTGACCGCAGCCGTGCTGCTGCATCTGGATGCCTTTGCCAGATTCCTTGGTGCAACGGAAGAGTCCCTTCCGTATGTGAAAGAATACGTGGCAACCATTGCACCGTTTGCGTTTGCCTTTATTCTTTCTTATACATTTGAAATATTGATCAAAACGGACGGATTTCCGAAGAAGGCGACGGTGATCGTGATTCTGGGTGCCGTGCTGAACTGTATCCTGGATTATCTGCTGGTGATCGTATGGAGGCAGGGAGTCTTCGGCGCGGCTTTTGCAACCGGTATCTCACAGGCGGTTGTCATTCTGTTTTATCTGTATCATTTCGGCAGGAAAAAAGGCATCCTGAGGTTTCGGCGGTTTCGATTGGACCTCCGGCTGATCTGGCGGGAATGTAAGAATGGACTGCCGTCCGGAGTGACCGAATTTTCTGCAGGAATTATTATTTTCTTTTTTAATCAGGCGATTTTGAAGTATCTGAATGAGGAGGCACTGGTCAGCTATACGATTATTTCCTACGTCAATTCCATTGTGGTGATGTCCATGAATGGAATTGCACAGGGAAGCCAGCCGCTGATCAGCTTCTATTATGGACAGAGAAAAGAGAATGTGACAAAGCAGCTGAGGAGATATGGGATCGTAGCCGCGGCGGTTGTGTCTGTGATCGCTTTTCTGGTCTGCTGGTTTGGAGCGGATGCCATTGTATCGCTCTTCCTGTCAAAAGATGCAGGAAATCTGAGGGAGTATTCGGATCAGGTCTTTCGGATCTTTAGCCTTTCTTTTCTTCTGGTGGGATATAATGTGGTGATCGGAGGATATTTTACGGCTGTGGAACGGCCGATGGAAGCGATTCTGATATCCATGGCCCGTGGCTTTGTAACGATGCTGGGTAGCCTGTGGCTGATGACGGCCATCTGGGGAGGCAGCGGTATCTGGTGGGCACCGCTGGTATCGGAGGCGATATGCCTGGCACTGACGGTGGTTCTTTTACACAGGCAAAGCAGAAAGAGACGGTATTAGAATATAGAATGTTTAAAGCAGGGGAGATAGGACTCATGTGCGGGTCATGTCTCCCCTGTGAATTTTGACTCTTAAATATATTTTGCAGCAATAGCTTCCAGCTCGGGCATATGATCCTCTTTCCATTCGGAATAGGTCATGCCGGTATTCTGAACGGCTGTCCCAAGCTCTACCAGAAAGGCAGGAATCTGATCTGCCAGGATGACGCCCAGCTGACGCCCGAAGCGTTCTTCTCCCTGTGCATCGCATCCGTTTACGTGCAGGGTAAATGCCGGCGCCGGAGCATTGTTCACGCGCTTTGCACAGCCGTGGAAGCCGATTTCTCCGGTCTGGTGCGTTCCGCAGGAGGAAGGGCAGCCGGATATATGAAGCTGTGGAAGGGCACCGTCCTTGATGCCGGCAGCTCTGGCAGCAGCCAGGATATCGGCAAGCATCTGCTGAGAATCCCGGACGCCGGCCTGACAGATGGAGGCACCGATGCAGGCTACGGAAGTCTCCAGAAGAGTCTGCGCGCCGTCTTCAGTGGCAGCCAATACCTTTCTGGCCTCTGCGCCGGTCAGGTTGATGATGTACATGCCTTCATCCGGAGAAAGACGGAGCTCCACATCCTCCATATCCTGTATTAGATTGGCTAATTCACGGAATTTAGAGGGAGCCGGACAGCCGCCGATCGGATGATAGGATACCGTATAGAGACCAGGCTGTTTCTGTTCGATGATACGCTTTCCGGATATCGTAGTGCCGTCTCCCTGCTTGGTAAATGA
>DNJM01000061.1:0-177 GCA_003489085.1 Lachnospiraceae bacterium | reverse complement strand
AGTGCCGTCTCCATGCTTGGTAAATGAAATGGGTTCCGGTATCAATGTCAGATTTTCTCCTGAGTGCAGTGCCTCCTGCAGAGCACTGTGAAATGCCGTAAGGAATTCCTTCTCTCCGAGAGTGTCCTGCATATAACGTGTTCTTGCCTTTGCACGCTGCGTATAATTTCCGTGGGT
>DNJM01000161.1:17067-17238 GCA_003489085.1 Lachnospiraceae bacterium | reverse complement strand
GATTTTGAAAAGCTGCAGTTCCAGATCGGTGAAATCATTGCCTGTGAGGAAGTGAAGAAATCCCGGAAGCTTTTGTGTTCGCAGGTAAAGATCGGCAGTCAGGTACGTCAGATCGTCTCCGGTATTAAGGCACATTACAGTGCAGAGGAAATGGTCGGAAAGAAGGTTATG
>DNJM01000161.1:13681-16762 GCA_003489085.1 Lachnospiraceae bacterium | reverse complement strand
GAAATGGTCGGAAAGAAGGTTATGGTTGTGACGAACCTGAAGCCGGCAAAGCTGGCAGGCATTTTGTCAGAAGGAATGATCCTTTGTGCAGAGGATGCGGAAGGCAGATTATCCCTCATGGTACCGGAAAGAGAGATGCCGGCCGGAGCGGAGATCAGGTAAAGGTATTTTATATATTTTTCACATGTAAGGTTGACAATTCAAGAAACATTTTGTATGATGAGACCATAAAGTCGGACGAAGGATCTGTGAGAGACCATCAATTTATACAAAAGGCCGGTATAATAGGTGGCGCCGAAGGTGCAGTGCAAAAACTCTCAGGCAAAGGAAACAGATCTGGACGGCACTCTGGAGAACATGATACGTGTACCGAAGAAGTAACTTTTCTGTCACCGGCAGGGACAGAGGAATCTTTCAGGTAAAAGGACAGAGGCAGATAAAAGAAATGCTCTTTGACGGGCAGTCTTTTATCTGCTTTTTTGTTACCTTGTTAAGGATCCGACAAAGTAACGGAAAAGCGCAAAATACGAAAACAGGAGGAAAAACCTATGAACATGATTCAAGATGTAATGACTTACGTCAAGAACTGCGATGCAGAAGTCGGAGAGGCTCTTTTTCTGGAACTGAACCGGCAGCAAAGAAACCTGGAACTGATTGCGTCCGAGAATATTGTAAGTCCTGCAGTTATGCTGGCTATGGGAACAGTGCCGACTAACAAATATGCAGAAGGATACCCGGGAAAGCGCTATTATGGCGGATGTGAAAATGTGGATATTGTAGAGAATCTGGCGATCGAGCGTGCGAAGAAGCTGTTTGGCTGCGAGCATGTATGTGTTCAGCCGCATTCCGGTGCAAATGCAAACAATGCTGTTTACCAGGCATTTTTAAAACCAGGTGATACAGTAATGGGACTGAATCTGGCACACGGCGGCCACCTGACTCATGGATCACCGGTGAATATGTCCGGTCTTCTCTATCATTTTGTTCCTTACAATGTAAATAGTGAGGGATTTCTGGATTATGATGAAATCAGAAGGATTGCACACGAATGCAAACCGAAAATGATTGTTGCAGGTGCATCTGCGTATCCAAGAGAGATCCGCTTTGATATATTTGAGGATATTGCGAAGGAGGTGGGCGCGTATCTGTTTGTGGATATGGCACATATTGCAGGTCTGGTAGCAGCTGGTTTACACCAGAGTCCGGTACCGTATGCAGATGTCGTAACCACTACTACGCATAAGACACTGAGAGGGCCAAGAGGCGGTATGATTCTGTGCAAGGAAGAGCATGCCAAGGCAATCAACAAAGCGATCTTCCCGGGAACCCAGGGAGGTCCGCTGATGCATATCATCGCAGCGAAGGCTGTCTGCTTCGGAGAGGCGCTGAAACCGGAATTCAGGGAATATCAGAAGCAGGTGGTAAAGAATGCAAAGGCACTGGCGGAAGCAATGGTAGAAGAAGGCTTCCATCTGGTAAGCGGCGGTACGGACAATCACCTGATGCTGGTAGACTTACAGAACATGAATATCACCGGAAAGGAATTACAGAACCGTCTGGACGAAGTTTATATTACGGTGAATAAAAATGCTGTTCCGAATGATCCGGCGAGCCCATTTGTAACCAGTGGTATCCGCATCGGTACACCGGCCGTAACGACAAGAGGACTGAAGGAAGAGGATATGAAGACGATTGCAAGACTGATCAAGCTGACAGTTACGGACTTTGAGACAAAAGCAGACGAGATCCGGGCAGCGGTAAATCAGATCTGTGCAAAATATCCGTTATACGAATAAGAGCAGGAGGAGAAGGATATGGAACGAAAGACCCCACTTTATGATGCTCATGTAAAGGCAGGCGGCAGGATGGTACCGTTTGCAGGATATCTCTTACCGGTACAGTATGGAACCGGTGTGGTAAAAGAACATATGGCAGTACGTACGCAGGCAGGTCTGTTCGACGTTTCTCATATGGGCGAGGTGTTCTGTGAGGGCAAGGATGCTCTGGCGAATCTGCAGATGCTGCTGACCAATAATTTTGACAATATGGCAGACGGTCAGGCAAGATACAGCCCGATGTGCAATGAAAATGGCGGAACCGTAGATGATCTGATCGTATATAAGAAATCCGATGAGCATTACTTTATCGTGGTCAATGCGGCAAATAAGGATAAGGACTTCCGGTGGATGCTGGATCATCAGTTCGGAGAGGTGACATTTACCGATGTATCCGATCAGTACGCACAGCTGGCGCTGCAGGGTCCCAAGGCCATGGAGATCTTACGTAAGATCGCATCGGAGGAAAATATTCCGGAGAAATACTATCACGCCGTATTTGATACGGAAGCAGCCGGCATTCCGTGCATCATTTCCAAGACCGGATACACCGGAGAAGACGGTGTTGAGATCTATCTGGCAAGTGAATACGCAGAAAAAATGTGGAATATCCTCATGGAGAATGGACAGGATGAAGGGCTGATTCCATGTGGGCTTGGTGCCCGGGATACCCTTCGGCTGGAGGCTGCAATGCCGCTTTACGGACATGAGATGGATGACGAAATCTCTCCGCTGGAGACAGGACTTGGCTTTGCAGTAAAGATGGCAAAGGAGAACTTCATCGGAAAGGCAGCTCTGGAGGCAAAGGGTGAGTTGAGCAGGAAGAGAGTCGGACTAAAGGTGACAGGAAGAGGGATTATCAGAGAGCACCAGGACATATATGTAGATGGTACTGTAATCGGGCACTCCACTTCCGGTACCCATTGTCCATTCCTCGGCTGTCCGGTTGCTATGGCGCTGGTGAAGAGTGAATATACGGAACCGGGTACAAAAGTCAGTGTAGATGTACGGGGGCGTATGGTGGAGGCAGAAGTAGTAACACTGCCATTTTATAAAAGAAGTAAATAAAAAAGTTTATTATAAAACAAAAAGGAGATCAAAATCATGGAAGTAAGAGAAGAATTAAAATATGCAAAATCACACGAATGGGTAAAGGAAGAAAAAGAAGCTGTTGTCATCGGTCTGACAGACTATGCACAGTCTGCGCTGGGTGATCTGGTATTTGTAAATCTGCCGGAGCCGGGTA
>DNJM01000161.1:0-13417 GCA_003489085.1 Lachnospiraceae bacterium | reverse complement strand
GCGCTGGGTGATCTGGTATTCGTAAATCTGCCGGAGCCGGGTGATGATGTGACCGCCGGAGAAGCATTCGGCGATGTGGAATCCGTAAAGGGTGTATCGGATGTATACTCACCGGTATCAGGTGTGGTAAGTGAAATTAACGAGGAGCTTCTGGATGCTCCGGAAATGATCAACGATGCCCCGTACGACGCATGGTTTATCAAGGTAAAAGAAGTTTCCGAAGCAGAAGAATTATTATCTGCGGATGAATACGCAGCATTTGTGGAGAGTGAAAAGGAATAACAGAAAGGTGGTAACCGATCTATGGGAAGCTATGTTCCGAATACAATAGAAGAGCAGCAGGCGATGCTGGCCGACATTGGCCTTCAATCGATGGACGATCTCTTTGCACATATTCCGGCTGACGTAAAGGTAAAAGACGGTCTTCAGATTCCGGATGGAAAATCAGAGCTGGAAGTGCGCAGAGCAATGGAGCGGATCGCTGGTAAAAATAAGGTTTTCCCGACGATTTTCCGGGGAGCCGGTGCATACCGGCACTATATTCCGGCCATTGTAAATAATGTGATTACGAAAGAAAATCTGATGACAGCCTACACGCCGTATCAGGCAGAAATCAGTCAGGGTATCTTACAGTCTATTTTCGAGTATCAGACGATGATCTGTGATCTGACCGGCATGGACAGCTCCAATGCATCCGTGTATGATGGAGCAACGGCGGCGGCAGAAAGTATAGTCATGTGCCAGGAACGAAAGAGGAAGAAATCCTTCATTTCTGCAGCTGTACATCCGAATACTCTTAAGGTCGTACAGACCTATTGCTTTGGCAGTGGAATCGAGCTGGAAGTGGTTCCGGAGAAAGACGGTGTAACGGATCTGGAATACTTAAAGGAGCATATCGACGGAGCGACGGCATGTGTATACATTCAGCACCCCAATTACTATGGTAATCTGGAAGACGCACAGGCGATCGGAGAGGCGGTACATGAAGCAGGAGCGAAATATATCATGGGAGTGAACCCGATCTCCCTGGGAATTCTGAAAACACCAAGAGAATATGGGGCAGATGTGGCGGTCGGAGATGGGCAGCCGCTTGGTCTTCCGTTGGCGTTTGGCGGACCTTATCTGGGCTTTATGGCCTGTGTGGAAAGCATGACCAGAAAGCTTCCGGGAAGGATCGTAGGAGAGACAAAGGATCACAATGGAAAAGTCGGCTATGTTCTGACCCTGCAGGCAAGGGAGCAGCATATCCGCCGGGAAAAGGCCTCCAGCAATATCTGTTCCAACCAGGCACTTTGCGCACTGGCAGTTGGCGTATATCTGGCAGCAATGGGAAATGAAGGACTGAAACAGGCAGCGGTGCAGAGTACCTCTAAGGCACATTATCTGGCAGGAGAGCTTGAAAAAGCAGGATTTACCGTGGAAAATAAAACGGATTTCTTCCATGAATTTGTAACCACGTCAGAAATACCGTCAGAAAATGTATTGGCAGTACTGGAAGCACACGATATCCTTGGCGGTTACCCGCTGGATGAAAAGAGGATTCTGTGGTGCTGTACGGAAATGAACACGAAGGAAGAGATGGACGAGACTGTCCGGATCTTAAAGGAGGTGTAGTGCATGTTAGTATTTGAAAAAAGCAGACCAGGCAGAGGCTGCAGTACACTTCCGCCATGCGATGTAGAAGTGGTTCTGCCGGGAGAAAAGGATAAAAGGGAGCGGAAATTACATATGCCGGAGATGTCCGAGGGAGACTTAAGCAGGCATTACACTGAGCTGGCGAAGAAATCCCATGGTGTCAATGATGGCTTCTACCCCCTTGGTTCCTGTACCATGAAGTATAATCCGAGAATCAATGAGGAGATGGCGGCATTGCCGGGATTCACCAATATCCATCCGCTGCAGCCGGAGCATACGGTGCAGGGGTGTATGGAAGTGCTGAAGCTTGCGGAAAAGTATTTGTGCGAGATTACCGGAATGGAGCATATGACATTCCAGCCGGCAGCCGGTGCACATGGTGAATTCACAGGCCTGCTTCTGATTAAAGCATATCATGAGAGCCGCGGCGATCATAAGCGGACCAAGATTCTGGTTCCGGACTCTGCGCATGGCACCAATCCGGCCAGCGCGGTAATGGCAGGCTATTCCGTAGTCAGTATTCCCTCCAGCGCAGACGGCTGTGTCGATCTGGATAAATTAAAAGCAGCAGCAGGTGATGATGTGGCCGGCCTGATGCTGACCAATCCTAATACGGTGGGATTATTTGATAAAAATATTTTAGAAATTACGAATATCGTCCATGCATGTGGCGGTCTCTGTTACTATGATGGTGCAAATCTGAACGCAGTAATGGGAACGGTACGACCGGGCGATATGGGATTCGATGTAATCCATCTGAATCTGCATAAGACCTTTTCCACCCCGCATGGCGGCGGCGGTCCGGGAAGCGGCCCGGTAGGATGCAAGGACATGCTGTCAGCGTTTCTGCCTTCTGTACTGGTAACGGGAGAGGAAACTTATTCTTTCACAAAGCCAGAAGCCAGCATAGGTGAAATGAAAAATTTCTATGGAAACTTTTTAGTGGTGGTCAGAGGGCTGACTTATGTGATGACACTTGGCAAAGAAGGAATCCCGGAAGCAAGTCGGAATGCGGTTCTGAATGCAAATTATATGATGCATAAACTGAGGGATCTGTATACCATGGCATATGACGAGCCTTGTATGCATGAGTTCGTCATGAGCCTTTCTGATCTGAAGAAGGCAAATGGCATTACGGCAATGGATATTGCAAAAGGTCTTCTGGATCATGGCATTCATCCGCCGACAATGTATTTCCCATTAATTGTGGAGGAAGCATTGATGGTAGAGCCGACTGAGACAGAGTCAAAAGAAACACTGGATGAAGCGATTCAGGTATTCCGGAAGCTTTATGAACTGGCACAGACAGCTCCGGAGGAGCTGCACAATGCGCCGGTTACAACTCCGGTGACCAGAATGGATGAAGTTACAGCAGCGAGACATCCGATCCTTAAGTATTCCTTTGAAGGATAGTACAAAACAGAATGTTGAGGCGAACAGGATGATTGAAAGGCTTACTTATATAGAGAGTGATCAGTATAGTCCATATAAAAATCTGGCAGTGGAGGAGTACCTCCTTCTCCACTGCGGAGAAAATGAGTGTATGCTCTATCTCTGGCAAAATCAAAATACGATTGTGATCGGACAAAATCAGAATGCGTGGAAGGAATGTCTGGTCAGCAAGCTGGAAGAAGATGGCGGACATCTGGTGAGAAGACTATCCGGCGGGGGAGCTGTATATCATGATCTGGGGAATCTGAATTTTACTTTTCTGGCACGAAAAGAAAACTACAGTGTGGACCGGCAGCTGGAGGTAATCCTGCGGGCAGTCAGAAGACTGGGGGTTCCGGCAGAAAAATCCGGCAGAAATGATCTGCTGGCAAATGGACAGAAGTTTTCCGGAAATGCATTTTATGAACATGACCGGCATTGCTATCATCACGGTACGTTGATGGTAAACGTAAATCTGGGGGAGCTTTCCACGTATCTGACAGTATCCAAGGAAAAGCTTAAGTCCAAGGGCGTGGAGTCAGTGAAATCCAGGGTCACCAATCTGAAGGAATTCGTACCGGAGCTTTCGATCCAGGAACTGAAGGCAGCACTGAAAGCAGCCTTTGAAGAGGTATATGGGTTAACGGCTGCGGTAGTCCCTTTAGGTGAGCTGGATCAAAGAGAAGTGGAGGAAAGAACGGAAAAATTCTCCTCCTGGGAGTGGATCTATGGGCGTAAGCTGGATTTCCAATATGAGCTTTCCCACCGATTTACCTGGGGGCAGGTCAATCTGCAGGTGGTCATTGAAAAAGGAAAAATCAGGGCTGTAGAAGTCTATTCTGATTCTCTGCGACCGGCATTCATTCTGGATCTGCGTAACTATCTGAAGGGCGTAAAATACAATAAGCAGGATATCTGTACCGAGCTGGGCCTGTATTGGTCAGCAGATAAGCAGGAAGAATCCATGATGCAGGATATTATCGAGTGGATCCAGTCGATAGATTTATAGAGGAGACAAGCTATGGAACATACATTTGATTTGATTATTATCGGGGCCGGTCCGGGCGGATACGTAGCTGCGATCAAGGCAGCGAAGCTTGGCCTGAAAACGGCTGTTGTAGAGGATAGAAGAGTTGGCGGCACCTGCCTGAACCGGGGATGTATTCCGGCAAAGGCCATGATCCACGCATCTTCCTTATATCGGGAAATGCAGGAGGGGGAACGCTTCGGAATCTTTGCTTCCGATATCCGATTTGATTATGAAAAAATACTTACTTATAAAGAAGAGACAACGCAGAAGCTGGTACAGGGCGTAGAACAGCTTCTGGAAGGGAACGGTGTAACCCTGCTAAAGGGAAAGGGAACTCTGCTTGCGGACAAATCCGTACGAGTGGTATCTGAAGAAGAAGAAACAGTGTACCGGGCGGAGCATGTGATCCTGGCAGCGGGCTCTAAGCCATTGGTACTGCCGATTCCGGGCATGGATCTGCCAGGCGTACTGACCAGTGATGAACTGTTCCGGCTGCGGGAGATGCCGAAGAGCCTGATCGTGATCGGCGGCGGCGTTATCAGTGTGGAATTCGCTACGGTCTTCGCGGCGCTTGGGTGCAAGGTAACGATTCTGGAGGCAATGCCGCGTCTGGTTCCGAATATGGATAAAGAAATTTCCCAGAATCTGAAAATGATTCTAAAGAAACGCGGAATTGACATTCATGTATCGGCAGCCGTGCAGGGAGTGGAAGCAGATGGCGAGCAGTATGCCTGCCGGTTCATAGAAAAAGAGAAGGAAATGCGTGTATCGGCACAGTATGTGCTGTGTGCAGTTGGACGGTGTCCGAATACGGATGGTCTCTTTGCAGAAGGCGCAGCTCCTGCAATGGAGCGGGGACGTGTTGTGGTGGATGAAAACTTTGCAACCAGTAAGGATGGTGTATTTGCCATCGGAGATCTGATCAAAGGGGCACAGCTGGCACATGCGGCGAGCGCGCAGGGCATCGCAGTGGCAGAACAGTTGGCCGGTGCGGCGCCGACGGTTGATCTCTCCGTAGTACCAGGATGTGTTTATACAGATCCGGAGATTGCATCCGTAGGTATGACAGAGGATGAAGCAAAGGAACAAGGCATATCGGTAAAGGTCGGTAAGTTCATTATGAGCGCAAACGGGAAATCTCTGATTTCCAAGGAGGAAAGAGGATTTATCAAGGTAGTTTCTAAGGAAGATACCGGAGTGATCCTGGGAGCGCAGATGATGTGTGCAAGAGCGACGGATATGATCGGTGAATTCACGACGGCAGTGGCGAATCAGCTTACTGTTTCACAGCTTCTGAAGGGAATGAGAGCGCATCCGACGTATAATGAAGGCGTTGGCGAGGCACTGGAAGAGCTGGGAGGCGGAGCGATTCATGTTGTGCCGAAGAAAAAGAGATAACAAGTAAGTAGAGCATATTTGAAAAAAGGCGTCAGAGAGAATCTGCGCCTTTTTTAGTTTGCCAAACATGTGATAAAAAGCGCTGGTTAATACAGAATCTGCTGCAGCTTAATCCTCCTTTAATGTAAACGTCCATATCCTTTCTCCCTTTTAATTTTTTTCATTATATGATTCTTATATAAGGGTAAAAGGAGGCGGCATTATGAGAATCAAAAAGTCGATTCAGAAGCTGGAATATGATTTTGACATAAAAACAGAGCAATTTGTCTGGAAGCATCCGTTTCTGGGATTTCTCTCTATTTTTGTCGGTATGCCGATATTTATTTTGATGTGTGTATGCATCAGCACAATTGCAATTGCGTTTCCAATGGCGTGGATATTTGGCTGACTATAATCTTTAGTCTATTTTAATGCCTGCCTCAGATATCTGACGCCATTTTTAAAGAAAAGTATATATCATATTTTACCGAGGAGGTAGAAGAATATGAAAATTTTTAAGTCCACATTCCCAAAAGCTTTGATTATTTTCTTCATTTTCTTTTTTGTATGCGGCATTCTTTATACGGGTATTGTGACAGGATTGGCACAGCTTCTTTTCCCGGATAAAGCGAACGGCAGTATCATCGAAATAGATGGTAAAAAATACGGAAGTGAACTGTTGGGACAGCAGTATACAGATGACGCTCATATGTGGGGGCGTATTATGAATATTGATGTTTCTACCTATAAAGACAAAGATGGAAATGCCCTGATGTATGCGTTTCCCTCCAACCTTTCCCCCGTCGGCAAGGAGTATGAGGAACTGGTTGCAGAACGAATCGAAAAACTGCGGGCCGCCAATCCGGATATGGATGAGACCGCCATTCCTGTGGATCTTGTTACTTGTTCCGGAAGTGGTCTTGATCCTCACATTTCTCCGGCAGCAGCAGAGTATCAGGTGGCAAGGATTGCCGGTGCAAATGATATGACGGAGGAAGAAGTGCGGGAGGTGATTGAAAAATGTACGAAAGGAAGGTTTCTTGGAATTTTTGGCGAAGAAACGGTGAATGTTCTGGAAGTAAACCTGATGCTGGATGGCATTTTGAAGAGATGACGCGGCAAGGCTGCATCTTTAGATGATCTTAATATAGATAAGGATATCCTTTTACGTTCTTTATCCGGAGAAGCGTATGATAAAGAGCGGATAAAGAAGCGTGAAGGGGTACCACGAGCATGAACAAGTTTGTTTATAAAAACAAATTAACATCCTATCAGATTATCATTTTGGGATTCTCCTGTGTGATTATGATGGGAACACTTTTATTGATGCTGCCGATTTCCTGCGGAGAAGGTGTAAATACATCGTTTTTAGATGCTTTATTTACATCGACTTCTGCAGTTTGTGTGACAGGCCTTGTTCTTTACGATACGGCCAGCCATTGGTCGCTTTTTGGACAGTTTGTTATTATGCTTCTCATTCAGGTCGGAGGTATGGGAGTGATTACGGTAGCGGCTTCTTTCGCCATGATTTCCGGGAGAAGAATTTCGCTGATGCAGCGAAGTACCATGCAGGAGGCCCTTTCTGCTCCAAAAGTGGGCGGTATCGTGAGACTGACAAACTTTATTATAAAGGTTACACTATTGGCTGAATTAACGGGAGCGGCCGTTATGGCCCCTATCTTTTGCCGGGATTTTGGCAGCAGGGGGCTTTGGATGGCGTTGTTTCATTCCGTATCTGCTTTTTGCAATGCAGGATTCGACCTGATGGGTGCAAAACAGGCATTTTCTTCTCTGACTGCTTATGCGGATGAACCTATTATTAATTTTACGATTATGATTTTGATTATCGTGGGTGGGGCCGGTTTTCTGACATGGGATGATATGCGTATAAATAAGCTGCATGTACATCGCTACAGAATGCAAAGCAAGGTCATCCTCTATACGACGGCTGTTCTTTTGAGCCTTTCGGCAATTTACTTTTACTTCTGGGAATTTGCATCTCTTGCACCTGGCAGGAGAATTTTAAGTTCGTTGTTTCAATCGGTAACGCCGAGGACGGCAGGTTTTAATACGGTAGATTTAAATGATATGAGTGAAGCGGGACAGTCTGTTGTCATTGTTTTAATGCTAATCGGAGGAAGCCCCGGATCTACTGCGGGAGGTATGAAAACGACAACAATGGCGGTGCTGTTTGCCGCTGCGGCTTCCGCCTTTTTTAGAAAAGAAGATACGCAGCTATTTGGAAGAAGAATTCATGATAAGGTGATTAAAAATGCGGCGACCATATTGCTCATGTATCTTATATTATTTTTCCTTGGAGGGCTGGTAATCAGTATTATCGAGAAGCTTCCCATGCTAACCTGTCTTTTTGAAACCGCTTCGGCAATCGGAACGGTTGGATTAACGCTGGGGATAACACCGAATCTGAGTATAATATCCAGGCTGATTTTGATTTTACTTATGTTTTTTGGCCGCGTGGGAGGACTGACATTGATCTTTGCAACTTTGTCCGGAACACAAAGACAAGCTGCAAGACTTCCACAGGAGACAATTACAGTTGGATAAAGGGAGGAAACAAGATATGAAATCAATACTTTTAATTGGACTGGGACGATTTGGAAGGCACATCGCTCTTCATTTAAATCGGTTAGGGCATCAGGTAATGGCGGTTGATCAGGTCGAAGAACGTGTAGATGCTGTGCTGCCATTTGTGACGAATGCACAGATCGGCGACAGCACAAATGTGGATTTTTTAGAGTCGCTTGGCATTCGTAATTATGATGTCTGTATCGTAGCGATTGGCAATGACTTTCAAAGTTCTCTGGAAACGACGTCTCTGCTTAAGGAACGAGGGGCAAAAATGGTTGTGGCGAGAGCGGCCAGGGATGTGCAGGCAAAATTTCTTTTACGTAATGGAGCCGACGAGGTAGTTTATCCTGAAAAGCAGCTTGCCAAATGGACTGCAATTCGATATACTGCCGACCATATTTTGGATTATATAGAGCTGGATGAAGATCATGCGATGTTTGAAGTGGCGGTTCCCAGGGAGTGGATTGGCCATACAATCAGGCAAATCGATATTCGGAAAAAATTTCATATCAATATTATGGGGATTAAAAAAAGAGGAACATTGGAGCTTACGATATCTCCCGACATGGAACTAGAAACGGGAGATACCATGCTGGTGCTGGGAAGAAACAAGAATCTGCAAAAATGCTTCCATATATAAGAACGGGTAATCTTATAAAGGGGTGAAAATATGTATGTGCTGCTATTTCTGACGGTTGTGGCAATCCTGCTTATTGCGGGCTGGTTTCTAATGAAAAAACTCGATTGTTTTCTGGAAGAAAATCATCCGGAGCAAGAGTCCGAAAGCCAGTTTGGTGAAAATACCTTACGGATCGGCCTTTCCAATCCTTTCGTTTCAGACAATGTTGCAGATATTCTGGAACGGTATTCGCAAATATATACGGATATTTCAGCACGCATTTTTTATGGAAACGAAAAGGATTTAATAAAAGAATTTGCCGTTCATAAATTAGATGTGGTTTTTCTGCCTGAAAATATGGATCTTCCTATCGATATGTGTTATAACGTAAAAAAAGTTTTCATGAGCTACACGCCTGTTATGATGAAATACGGCGGATTGCCGATTGAACCGATTGTAGACGGAACGGTTGTACAAAAAATATTATATCGGAAAGAGCCAAAGGCGTCATCCGCCAATCGATTCGTAGAATGCATTCAAGAAGAAGCTGCCGTAAGCAGGCTGTAAAAGCATCCCTTTTTGACTTGAACGACAATTATGATAAATATAAAGAATACAGTTTCCTGTATTTCTATCGGAAGGAGGACTCGCAATGGAACTTCCAAGACAGGACCCGGATCAATTATTGCGTGCGGTTCGCAATGATACATCTGACAAAAGACATGGAAAGCTGAAGATTTTTTTTGGTTATGCTGCCGGAGTAGGGAAAACTTATGCAATGCTGCAGGCTGCGCACCAGGCGAAGGAACGTGGAATAGATGTGGTGTCAGGGTATATAGAACCTCATACGCGTCCGCAGACAGCCGCGCTGCTCCGGGGATTGGAGCAGATTCCGGTAAAAAGGGTTCGTCATGGTGAAATTATGCTTCGTGAATTTGATATTGATGCGGCCTTGAAAAGAAAGCCTCAGCTCATACTTGTCGATGAGCTTGCTCATACGAATGCGGACGGAAGCCGTCATACGAAGCGTTACCAGGATGTAAAAGAATTATTAAACGCCGGTATTAATGTCTATACAACGGTTAATGTTCAGCATATTGAAAGCTTAAATGATATTGTGGCTTCGATTACCGGAATTATGGTAAGAGAACGGATCCCGGATTCTGTTTTTAATAAGGCTGACCAGGTGGAGCTGGTAGATATTGAGCCGGCGGAGCTGTTGGAACGCTTGGAAAGCGGGAATATCTACCAGGCAGATCAGGCGGAACGCGCGGCTGTTAATTTTTTTACCATAGAAAATCTGACTGCACTGCGTGAAATTGCGCTGCGGCGCTGCGCAGACAGGGTGAATCTTCTGACGGAAAGCGCCAGAATTCAAAGCCGCAGCAATTATCATACCGACGAACATATTCTGGTATGTCTCTCTTCTTCTCCGTCCAATGCGAAAATTATCCGCACGGCGGCAAGGATGGCGATGGCATTTCGGGGGAACTTTACAGCGCTTTTTGTGGAAACGCCAGATACCGCGGCTATGGATGAGGATGATAAAAAAAGGCTGCGAGAGAATACCCATCTGGCAAAACAGCTTGGGGCTACTATTGAAACCAGCTATGGAGAAGACGTACCCTATCAGATTGCAGAGTTTGCGAGACTTTCCAGCGTTTCTCAAATTGTGATCGGCCGTAATATGGCAGCCAGAAAAGGCTTTTTTAGTAAACCGACATTGACGGAGCGGCTGATTGCTACGGCTCCCAATCTTGATATTCACGTAATTCCTGATTCCGATGCCAGCAGTAAATATCGGTTATCTAAAATAAACCTGCCGAGTGTAATGCCTGTACGGGATATTGGGAAGATTATATTGGTTATGTTGGCTTCTACATTGATAGGGTATGCTTTTTATTCTTTGGGATTTACAGAAGCGAATATCATTGCAGTTTATATTCTGGGGGTATTGATTATTTCAACGATCACAACCAGTTGGATTTGCGGACTTGTCACCTCATTTGTGAGTGTGCTTGTATTTAATTTCTTTTTTACGGTTCCGCGCTTTACCTTCCATTTTGATGATTCCGAATATATTGCGACCTTTGTGATTATGTTTATGGTTTCCCTTTTGACGAGTTCCCTTGCCGCGAAGCTGAAGGATATCGCAAGACAATCTGCGCGCGCAGCATTTCGAACCAAAATACTTTTTGAAACGAATCAGCTCTTTCAAAGAGAAAAGGAAGAAAAATCTATTTTAGACGCAGCAGCCGGACAGATTATGAAATTGTTAAACAGAGATCTGGTGATTTACCCATCGGATGGAAAAGAATTGCTGTCTCCTAATGTGTATCGAATGGAGGACAGTAATCAGTGCGACCTGATCTCTGAAAATGAAAAGGCGGTAGCTATGTGGGCATATCAAAATAATAAACATGCAGGGGCAACAACCGGAACCCTGGCGAATGCAAAATGCTTATATCTGGCTATCCGGGTCAATCATCAGGTATATGGTGTGGTAGGAATTGCGATGGATGAAATTCCGTTGGACTCCTTTGAAAACAGTGTTTTACTGTCCATACTGGGAGAATGTGCATTGGCTCTTGAGAACATTAAAAACGCAAAGGAAAAAGAAGAAACTGCAATTTTGGCAAAAAATGAGCAGCTGCGGTCCAATCTGCTTCGGGCGATTTCTCATGATCTTCGGACCCCGCTGACTTCTATTTCCGGCAGCGCAGGGAATCTTCTGGCGAACTATGAAAAAATGGACAGTGCCAGCAGAATGCAGACCTTTAAGGATATTTATGATGATTCTATCTGGTTGATTAATCTGGTGGAGAATCTTCTGGCAGTCACCAGAATTGAAGGCGGGCAGGTAAACCTGAATCTATCCGTAGAATTGATTGATGAAGTAATTACAGAGGCTCTGCGGCATATTAACCGTAAAAGTCAGGAACATACGATACAGGTTTGTTCTTCACACGATTTACTTCTGGTTCACATCGATGTAAAACTGATGGTTCAGGTTATTATCAATCTGGTAGATAATGCGATTAAATATACACCGCCAGGTTCTATTATTGAGATTCGTACGGAAAAGAAAGATAAGTGGGTCATCGTATCTGTTTCTGATAATGGACCGGGCATTCCAGACGCGCAGAAGCCGCGTATTTTTGATATGTTCTATAGTGGAGCTAATAAGATCGCAGACAGCCGCAGGAGTTTAGGACTTGGACTTTCCTTATGCAAGTCTATTGTCACAGCGCATGGAGGCACAATTTCTGTATCTGATAATTTGCCAAGCGGCAGTATCTTTACATTTACATTACCGGCAGGGGAGGTTGAATTGCATGAATAAACCTTTGGTATTGGTTGTGGAGGATGATCTTCCGATTCGCAACCTGATCACAACAACATTAAAGACGAATGAGTACCGTTATCTGGTGGCAGGCAGCGGGGAGTCTGCGATTCTGGAAGCATCCTCGCATAATCCGGATATTGTACTGCTGGATCTGGGATTGCCTGATATCGATGGGGTTCAGGTCATTAAAAATATCCGCTCATGGTCTAATCTTCCGATCATCGTTATCAGCGCCAGAAGTGAGGACAGTGATAAAATCGAAGCCCTGGACGCCGGTGCGGACGATTATCTGACGAAGCCTTTCTCCGTAGAAGAATTGCTGGCAAGGCTTCGGGTTACGCAGCGCAGGCTTTCTTTTATGACGGCAGGAATGCTGGCGGCAAATTCCGAATTTGTAAATGGGAAATTGCGGGTGGATTATGCAGGCGGCTGTGCATATTTGAATGAGCAGGAACTGCATCTGACGCCAATCGAATATAAACTGCTGTGCTTACTTTCCAAAAATGTAGGTAAGGTACTGACGCATACTTTTATCACACAGAATATCTGGGGACGAAGCTGGGAAAATGATGTTGCATCTTTGCGTGTTTTTATGGCAACATTACGTAAGAAACTGGAGCCGGAACCGGATTCTCCGCAGTATATTCAGACACATATTGGCGTGGGATATCGTATGATGAAAGTTGAATAGTTATTCCGACAGATATTTCAGCGTATTCTATCAAAGATAGCATCGGTGTCCAGGGAGGCGTGTTGCCCCCTGGACACCGATGCTAAATGGATACAAGGGTTTCCTGCAAAAATGCAATCAGTGGGGGAGTGTGTCGTAATTAAGAAAAGAATGTCGAATGGAAAGTGTAGAAATTTATTTTGAGTGTGGTATACTAGAAGCAAAATAATATTGCTATAGGAGGAAGCCACATTGAAATCGGATAAAAGGTATCTCTTAGAATGTACGGAAAATGAAATGCATATGATATATGAAGTTTTCAAGTACCTGGAAACCCATAATCTGAATAAATGGACACAATTTGTAAGCCGGGGAAAATACAAGAGTAAGGAATGCGATAAGCAATGGCTGCTGACACGCATGCTCACTGTGATCAGAAGTCATGCCGGGATGGCGCTGGGATTATCAGAAGAAGAATGTAAGAATGATTCTTTTAGAAATGTTCCTTTTGAAATGTATCCGGAAGCATTTGATGAAAATAATATAAGCGAGCTGTTTGAATAGAGCCAGCTTTATATATGGATTCTATTTTCAAATCTAACTGCAGAACGGCAGTTCTATTACTCAATTGGATAATTTTTAATCCGATTACCCTTCAGAGTGTTTCTATGCCTTTCCCTATTATACTTAAAAAAAATATATTTATTCAAAATATATATA
>DNJM01000104.1:4071-4688 GCA_003489085.1 Lachnospiraceae bacterium | reverse complement strand
TCTTTTCTCCTTTGTTTAATTGTTTTATCTCATCTATCATACACTATCTATTCACATTTTTCCATCACAGAATACGGAATATATATTTGATTGCTTTCTGTGATAAATATGGTATAATGACGAAGACACAGTATCATAGAGATATGTGCGAAAGAAGGAGTGAAGAAAATGTTTAATAAAAAAGTACGTACGCAAATTCTGGGCGGATGCCTGGAGGATTTTAAGGCATATCTGGCCGGTACCTATAAAGGCTATTATATTACATTGGAAAATCAAGCCGGCAGATATCTGATAAAAATCAATGCCACATCTCCTGATGATAATGGAAATACCAGTCTGGGTTCCTGTTTATCCCAACAGGCACGGCTGCATAAGCAACTGGTGCAGACGCAAACCTACGACCATTGCGCTGTTCTTACCATTCAGGGACCGAATCTTGCCAAGAATATTCCGCCGGTGATTAACGAGATTGTAGATCCTGTGATATCCTATCTTGTCATGAATGGCTATGTATCCGGATGTGAACACTGTGGAAATACTCAGGAGCGCCCGGACTGTTACGAGATCAATGGCGGATGCCACTATCTCTGCCGCAGCTGTACTGAGGAAATCCAGAG
>DNJM01000104.1:1151-3820 GCA_003489085.1 Lachnospiraceae bacterium | reverse complement strand
TACTGAGGAAATCCAGAGATCCCTGCAGGAACAGCAGCAAACAATCGTATCCCAGAAAAGCCGTCTGGTGCCCGGACTCGTCGGTGCCTTTCTTGGTTCACTGATCGGCTGTATTCTATGGGTTCTGATTTATAAGCTGGGATATATTGCCGGAGTAGCCGGAGCCGTAACCGGTATCTGTGCGATGAAAGGATATGAAATGTTTGGCGGCCGTCTGGATAAAAAAGGAGTCATCGGCTCTGTTCTGATCATGTTTGTCACCCTGTATTTTGCCAATAAGCTGGCATGGTCCTGGGATGCTTATGAGGCTTTAAGTGAATATGGTCTTTCTTTTTCAGAAACCTATCAGCAGTTAGGGGATCTTCTGACAGAGTCCGGACACACCGATTATATCAAGGAGCTGATTATCGGATACGTTCTGACGATTGCATGCAGCTACCGGAATATTGCAAATGCATTTAAAGCAAGTGCCGGAAGCTTTTCCTTTAAAAAACTGAATAAATAAATTTTCAAGTGCCGGATCTCTTGTTCAGTGATCCGGCACACTTTGACAATCCGGCTTTCTCCGAAAACAACGGATATATTCTGCCGCATCACCACGTTCATTTACCAGCTGATAGCCCACGGAAGCTACTCTTTTGCTCAGACAGCCTCTACATTCCGCTGCTTCTTCCCCGGTGCAGATTTTATTATCATACAGTTCGTACTGTTTCCGATTTTTTACCGGAGACAGATTCGGCATCACTACATTGGCTCCTGCTGCCAGTCCCTTTTCCCGTCCCTGTGGATCCATCGTTCCCAGCGCAGTCGTAGCCGGAAGCAATACCTTGGGTAGAAGAATGCGGATCACAGACAGTAGAAATAATGTCTTCTCCACACTTCCGGCAGGCTCAGAAGCAAACCTGGTATCATGATGCGGAATAAATGGACCGATTCCTACCATCTGCGGCTCCAGCTCTTTTAAAAAGATCATATCCTCAGCCAGATCTGCATTGGTCTGTCCCGGTGATCCTACCATAAATCCGGCCCCCACCTGATAGCCGAGCGATTTCAAATCATACAGACATTGTTTCCGATTTGCCAGGCTCATATTCTCCGGATGCAGCATTCGGTAATGAGCGTCTGAAGCTGTCTCATGCCGCAGAAGATATCTGTCTGCTCCGGCTTCCCGGTAACGGCGATAACTTTCATAGGATTTTTCGCCGATGGACAAAGTCAGAGCACAGTCCGGATACTGCTTCTTAATTTCCTGTATGATCTCCACCATTCTGTCATCCGTAAAATATGGATCCTCTCCTCCCTGCAGGACAAATGTCCGAAAGCCAAGCTCGTACCCATTTTCACAACAGTCAAGAATTTCTTTTTTCGTCAATCGATAGCGAATGGCATTTTTATTGCCTCCGCGAATACCGCAGTAATAGCAGTTATTCTTACAATAATTTGTAAATTCTATCAGCCCTCTGGTATATACCTTTGTCCCATAATACCGCTTCCGGAGCCGTACCGCCTCCTCTGCCAGACGTTCTGTCGTCTCCTTATCTCCCACTTTATCAAACAACTCTCGATATTCCATCCGGGTTAACTCATGGTTTTGGATCAATTTTTCTTCCGGTCTCATAGCTGCCTCCCTTTTACTGTCTCTTCTATTCCTCAATCTTTCTCTGAAACCCAAGATACCGTGTTCCCTGAAAAGATAATTTTCCTGTATCCCCCTCCGCCAGCATACCGTATTCCTGTCCGGACAGATGCATTTCCATGCGGTCGCCGCTCGCTACCTGAAATGTAACATAATATGATGTCGATGTATGAGTTCCATGCATGCCGCTGGCATCACCTGCATTCATATGATGCGAAACATTGATTCGTTTGGCTATTACAGTTGCTTCTACCTCCAGTCTCGGCGACTGGTTGTTCTGGTGCCATTCACCGGCTCCCCGTACAAATGTTACGACAAATCCGCCTATGACAATGATAAAGACAATCACAAACATCGCTTCAAACATTCCGCTGCCTATCATATCAGATCCCTTGCTCCTCTCTCGCCTTCTCGCTTCATCCGTTTCTTGCGCATTCATTTCCTTCAACAGCCCTGTAAATTCCTCCCTGTAAGGTGTGGGGAAAGAATCAAATGCTTCTCCATTGTGTTATTACCCCTTCACTCCTCTCGCCTGCCTGTCCATATCCTCTACCACAATATCATAGATTTCTCCCAGGGAAGCACAATATTCCAGCACCTTCCATGGTTCATTCGTATGGAAATGAATCTTAATCAGTTCTTCATCACCCACGGCAAGCAGACAGTCACCTTTAAAATTCTCCGTAAAATATTCCGCGATAATATCTTCGTCCAGATCCTCGCCTTCAATCAATAACTGCGTATCATATCGAAATTCCAACATTGTTTTTATCCTCCATTCTGTCCCGAAAGGAATACTAAAAATATTATACCACTTCTGCAGAAGAGAAACCATCTGCCTTTTCAATTAAAAATTTTTTCTAAAAGACAAATGTCCTGCTCACGCTCTGTATCGACTGCAAGAATTATTTTCAAACAGCAGTTCAGGCGGAACATTGCAATCACGTCCCTCCTGTCTCACCGATAACACTTTATGATAACTGCTAATGACTGGTTTCTCCATTGGTATCATTTGCACCTTCCTCCGGCTTTT
>DNJM01000104.1:0-864 GCA_003489085.1 Lachnospiraceae bacterium | reverse complement strand
TTTTTCGTATCCAGTAACTTAGCTCCCAGGAAACCGGAAAGTACAGACTGAAGATCTACCCCTGTAGATTCTTTTAATCCATCTGTCACCTGGGTCAAAGTACCTACAATGTCTTTCACCAGCTTAGAGGAATTTCCGTCCCCATACATGGTAATCTTATCCACTTTTGCAAGAGGCTCTGCATTTTCTTTTACCAGCGTAGCAAATTTCTGCCGGTCAGAGACCATCTCCTCCAAATTCATTTTTCCTACGATCTCACGCATATTTCCTTCCAATACCTCACGGGATACCTGCGCAATATAATCCGTGGGCCGATTCAGAAAGTTCTGAGCAGCGAGCGCCAGACGTTCCGGCTGATCGCTGATCTTTACATTTACGGCAGCATCTACCCGAATATTAATATAATCGGCTGTCGGTACCGCACTGGATGTCTTGACATCAATTGGGATCAGCTGCAGATTCAGTTCATCCTTTTTTTCTAAAAATGGTATCTTAATCCCGGCTTTACCAATCAATACCTTAGGCTGCTTTCTCAATCTGGAAATTATGTAAGCCGTATCCGGTGAAGCCTTTACGTAACCGATTGCCAGCAGCAGCAAAAGAAGCAGCACAATAATAATAATTGGTGCAATTGTTGCCAGCATTTCTAAAAATCCGCTTTCCATAGTGATTCTCTCCTTCTGTAGATCAAACCAAAAACACGGCTGAACTGCTTTTATTTTATATTTAGAAGCATTATATCCTTATTTTTGCAAAGATACAATAAGCCTCCGACGGGATTAATATAATTTTAAAAATGTAATATTTTTGGAATATTCTTTTAAAATGCAAAAGATTTACATATACTATTCGATATTACATTTT
>DNJM01000227.1 GCA_003489085.1 Lachnospiraceae bacterium | reverse complement strand
ACCCTTTACATAGTAACTCTTGGTATTACTGACATTCCTTTTATGCTTCGCACGTCCTACAGAAATTTTTTTCGCAGATACTCTGTATAATATGCAACACGCAAATCCTCGCCGGTCGCCTTCTTCAGCATTTCCTTCGCTGAATAGGTCTGGCCATATTGATGGATATGTTCTTTCAGCCAGCCATTGATGGCAGAAATATCACCCTGTTCCAGACATTGGTAAGCATCCGGCCTGTCCTCTTCCAGCTTATGCCGGAACTGACTTGCATATGCATCGCCCAGTGCATAGCCCTGGAAATAGCCAATATATCCGGACGCCCAGTGTACATCCTGCAGGATACCCTCCCGGCTGTTTGAAGGTGTCACGCCTAAATACTCCTGATATTTTGCATTCCAGGATTCCTCTATCGTATCTACGGTCAGTTTGCCTTCGAAATACTCCTTCTCCAGCTCATATCGGATAATGATATGCAATGTGTTCATCAGCTCATCCGACTGCAGGCGGATCAGACCAGGCGTAACTTTATTAAAAGCCTTCAGGAAATCTTCCAGCGGTATCTCACGATATTTCGGAACTTCCTGCTGTAGGATCGGATAGAAATTCTTCCAGAATTCTCTGCTCCGCCCTACATGATTCTCGTAGAAGCGGGACTGAGACTCATGCATCGCACCTTCGATACCGCCCCATAACCCATATTCCACAACTGCATCACTGCCATTATAATTGTAAAAGCCATGACCGGACTCATGCAGAATCGCCAGAATCGCATGAAATAGCTCACTGTAGTTGGTCGATGGCCTGGAATCCTTCGGACCTACGCAGTCACATACCGGATGGTGCATTTCAAATACCGTACTCTGATCCTCATCGAACTGAAGGAGCCGCTGTGCCTTATATACCAGCCGCATAATCGTTTCCTTATCCAGATCACAGGTAAGAATAGAATCATCTATCTTTTCATGCTTCTCCCGGATTTCACCGAGTATTTCGACCACTGATTTTTTCATTTCTTCCAAAATGCTGTCGATTTCCTCGAGACGATACCCCTTATCGAAACGGTTTACCAGTACCTGATAAGGGTCTTCTCCGGGATTGATCGCCTCTGCAATCCGTTTCTGGATATTAAACTGTCTGGCCAATACCGGCTTAAAGCTTTCAAAATCGTTTTCCCGATAGCATTTCTCCCAGATCAGCTGCCCTTCCGCATTTGCCTGATTCAGTTCTGCCTTCAGGCCGGCCGGAATCTGCACTGCTTCCGTGTAGCGCGCAGTCAAATAGTCCGCTACCCCTTTATCAAGGTCGCTTTCATACTGTTCTATATCCTGAAAGGCCTCCACCAACTCTTTTACCTGTGGGCTTACCGTCTTTTCGTGCTTCAGTTCTGTCAGGTAAGCATTGACTCGCCCCTCATAGTCAAAAGCATTCTTCGGGCAGGCATTCCACCTGTCATAATAAATGATATTATCCATACTTTCCAGATAGCGAAGCTTCACGACAATATCTCTGGCAAGCTCCATCTGTTCCTGATACCTCATATACGATACCTCCCTTTAATAAAGGACGATCAGCTCGTCCGTAATATTGGTAAGGCGTTCTGCTCCGGTCTCCGTAATCAGATAATCGTCTTCGATTCTGACACCGCCTACACCCGGTACATAAATTCCCGGTTCCAGCGTATGCACGACACCCGGTTCCAGACAATAAGAATTCGATGCCGCTATAAAAGGATCTTCATGAATATCCAGTCCAAAGCTGTGTCCCGGACCATGTGGAATCTGATACCCTTCCGCTTCTACTACCTCATTGATCGCACGATGCAGCTCATTCATCGGCAGGCCCGGGCGAAGTATTGCTTCACCGGCTCTTTTTGCCAGCTTTACAGTATTATAAATATGTAACAGCTCCGGATTCTTCGGTTCCCCAATCGCTACTGTACGGGTAATATCAGAGCAGTATCCCTGATATCCGGTTCCGAAGTCAATCGTTACCAGGTCTCCCTCCCGGAGCCTCCTAAGTGACGGAGTAGCATGACAATTGGCACCATTCTCCGGTCCGGACGCTACGATTGTCTCAAAGCAGAAGCCGGAACCGCCTTTGGAACGGAACTGATATTCCAGCTCATTGGCAACATCGATTTCCGTCATGCCCGGCTTGATATGATCCAGAAGCGCATAGAAGGAACGCTCGGAAATATTGCAGGCACGCCGGATGATCTGAAGCTCCTCAGAGGTCTTTACCCTTCTCAACTCTGCCAGATACGGCTTTGCAGATACGAATTCGGTTCCGGGGCACTTTGCAGCCATAGCCATGTAATCCGAATAGAAGATCTCATCCATCCGAAGACCGCATTTTTTCAGTCCCAGCTTCGCAATGCGTTCACCGGCTGCCTGATAATAACCGGATCCTCTTCCATAAGCAGAGACCTCAAAACCTTCCGTTTCCATTTCTGCCTGATTGGTAAAACGGCCGTCTGTAATAAAATAGCTCTCATGCTCTGTCAGCACCAGCACAGCCACTCCTGCTTCTCCGGTGAATCCGGTCAGATAACGAATATCCGTACCCTTTCCTACAAGCAGACCATCCAGACCATCTTCTTTGATTCTTTTTTGAATTGCCTCCAGTCTCTTATTCATTTAATCCCATTCCTTTCGCAATCTTATTACGCATGATACCAACTGCCAGTCCGACAATACAGGTCAGACCACCGATCATCAGGAAGTATATGGATTCGGAACCTTCCTTATAGAAATTCACTGCCAATGTACTAAGAGCAGCTCCGGTAGACTGACTTAAGCTCCATACGGTAATCATCTGTGTTGCAAATGCTTTCGGCGCAACCAGGGACGCGGAGGAATAGCCAACCGGGCTGGTAAATGCCTCACCTAAAATAATGATAACATAGAAAATGATTAACCACAATGGGCTGGCTTTTTCCCCTGGCCCATAGATGGAGAACGGAATGATCATAAACAGCGGTCCAAGTCCCCATAATACCGTACCATACCCAATCTTACCAGGTGCAGACAGCTGTCTGTCTCCCAGCTTTGTCCATAACGCTGTCACTACACTGCCCCAGATAATGGCGATAATGGCCGGCAGGGTCTGGAATGCCGCCGGTGTAATTTCGATTCCGAAAAGGTTACGGTTTACACTTTCCTCCGCATAAATAGCAAGAATGGAGGTTGACTGCGTCCATACCAGCATTGCGAAACAGTTACAGATGAATAATGGAATCAGATACATGACATGTTTCGCTTCTTCTTTGGTGGTCTTTTTACTCTTAATAATATATACCAGATAAATAATCGGGATAAAGATCGCCGCCGTGCTCATGAAATTGGCAAACTTATTTACCGAAAGAGTACCTGTCATAAATAATGCTGCCAGAACTACTATCACTACAATAACAGCACCAATAAATTTAGTCATAAATGCCTTTTTCTGATCATCCGGGATCGGGTCATCCGGTTCCAGACCGATCGGTCCGAAGAATTTCTTCTCCGTCATATAATATGCAATCGTTCCTACACCTGCAAATACTGCCGATAATGCGAATGCCACATTGTAACCGGTTGCCAGTGCAACGGAACCAGAGATCACCGGTGCCGCCGCTCCGATATTGGAAATGATATACGTAATCGTGTAAGCGCCATCTCGTCTCTTATCAGACAGATCATAACATTTTCCAACCAGGGCATCCAGGCTTCGTCCTACCAGCATAGCTGCAAAGCACAGCAGGAACTGGCTTGCTGCATAACCATAAATATCAAGGAATGGAATTGCCAGACATGCATACGCCAGCGTCTGCACGATACGGCTGATCCCAAGCGCTTTTCGCGGTCCCAGGATACGGTCCGCTACATAGCTTCCCACAAGTCCTGTCAGGATAGAAACAGCAGAATATAAGGATACCAGCTGCGCTGCACTCTCTTTTGCAAGTCCCAGCCCGCCCGGTGCTGCCGCATACAGATAATACACCAGAATTGCACTCATCCCATAGGAAGCGAAGGAGTTGCATAACTGCATAAAACTTAATGTTCCGATCCCTTTCGGGTGTCCAAGGAAACTGGTCTGTTTCCTGATTTCCTCTACCTGCTTTTCTGCAGATGTTTTTGCTTCTGTGGTCATTTTACTCTTCCTCCTGTCATTTTTACTTGATAAACTGCCACTCGAATTTATCCAACCCTAAATTATAGCAGCCCATTTCCTGACGCGGTTTTCCCTCGCAGTCATAGAAATCCGTATTATAATTCCAGGGTGCCGGCAGCATATCCTCCATATAAATATCTCTCATCAGACAATATGCTTCCGGATCATAGATACGAAGCTCTTCTCTGGTATTGACTGGTCCGCGAATGCCGTCCCATTTTCCGTCCACACCTTCCTGCATGACATTGAACCAGATCGTACTCATCGTTGCAAAATATTCTTCATGATTACTGATCGCATAGGTATCCGGCCATAGGCCGCTGTTCTTTGCATGCTCATAACAATCCTTGATCCGATTGCTCAATGTCTTATCCTCCAGATAGTCGATTCCGATCAAATGAATCGCATGGCCGAATTCATGCACCAGAATCATTTCATGTGGATACATTGTTGCATATCTTCCGGAGCGAAGCCGGATCAGGTTCGCCTCCGAAATCGTTGAGATCGGATTTCCCTTCACACCTCCAAAGCCCTCTACATGACGTGTTGCCAAAAGATAACCCATCCTGTGTTCCGGAATATCATAGGCATTCTCCTTCAATCCATAAATCCCTACATCCGCATGCAGCTCAATCAGCTTTGCTGCCACATCCGGAATCTTCTTCAGCATCAGATCGATGATTCTGGCTGCCAGCTGCAGGGAACTCTCTGCTACCGTGCAGCCTGCCCGCACCGTAATACCGGTTTCTGTTTTCAGCCAGGATGTATAATACGGTTCATATACCACCGGATATACCGTCCCGTAATCCGCCGGATGATCTTCCAGATCCACAACCTCTCCTGTTACGCTCACCTGAAGGTCTTTGGCGCATCTTCCATCCAGCGGTTCCGTAAGTGCCAGTGTAGTCCGCATGGATTCCTTCTGATATACCGTACCATAATCCCACTCCTGGTCACACGAATTGGTCCAATGTGTCAGCGGAAGCTCCTCGCCTTTACAGGTAACCCGGAAATTCCTCTCCACATCCGCTTCCCACACCTGTCTGTCCCAGTACAGTTCAATTCTTCTCTCATCCAAAAGAACAGCTTTTTTATAATAGGTCCCATCTCGTTCTCTCCTTTCCTTTTTTTCATTTTTATATATTTTTTTTCATAATTATGATTATGGATTTTATCATTCAAGCTCATAAATGTCAATAAAGCCAGATAATTTTCATTTTATTTTCCTGCAATTTGGTGATTATGTACAAAAAAAGTGCGGCATTTTCTACTTCTCAAAACACCGCACTTGTGATATATTTTTTATATTCATGAAAATATTTTATTTTGCAAATGAAATCTCTGTCATTGCATTATTTTCTGCGTTTTCTCTTCAATTCCAGCCAAAACCAGATGTCCTTAAATACCTGCTGCCGGTCCGTTTCATTCAGAATCTCATGCCGGTCTGTCTCATACAGGCGGATGCTGACATCCTTTATCCCCAGAGCACGGTACTGATGATAGACCTTTTCCACACCCTTACCGAAATTACCCACCGGATCATCCTTTCCCGCAATGAAATAAACGGGAAGCTCTTTCGGAATTTTCTTCAGATTCTTCCTCTTTGTCAGCTGCAGCATCCCGCCGAACATATGGTAATAGGCATTTATCGTAAACATAAAGCTGCACCATGGATCCGCCAGATACTTATCCACGATCGCCTCATCCTTGGTCAGCCAGTCCTTACTCGTCCTGGCCGGTTCAAACCTTTTATTGTAGCCGCCGAATGCCATTCCGTCTACAATCTTACACCGCACATGGTCATCCTTAACCAGACTGATGATCCTGCACAATGCTCTTCCGACATGCAGCACAATGGCCGGCTGATATCCGGTTCCCACGATCAGGACTCCGGCCAGCCCCTTTCCATACATCTGGATATACTGGCGCAGCAGGAAAGATCCCATGCTGTGTCCCAACATAAAGTACGGTACCTCCGGATATTTCTTCATCGTACGCATCCGAAGCTCATGGATATCCCCAATTACAAAGTCATTTCCCCGGGTCTCATGAAAATACCCGAGCCGGTCCTCCTCCGTTACGGACTTCCCGTGCCCCAAATGGTCATGCCCTACTACATAATATCCCTGTCCGGCAAGATACTCTGCGAATTCGTCATAGCGGTCAATATACTCAACCATGCCATGGCTGATCTGGAGCACCGCCTTCACATTGCCCTCCGGTACCCATTCAATCGCATGAATCTGCGTCATTCCGTCTCTGGACGGATAAAAAAATTCTGCCTTCATATGAACCTCTTTCTGCAGCATCCAAACTGCGTTTAACGATCTTCCAGCTTTACATAATCACGGTATGGAGTCAGCGGACGATATGCCGGACGGATAATCTTATCGACATTAATCAGCTCTTCTAACCGATGTGCGCTCCACCCGACAATTCGTGCCGCAGCAAAAATCGGGGTATACAATTCCTTCGGCAGATTCAGCATACTGTACACCAGTCCACTGTAGAAATCGATATTGGTATTGACTCCTTTATAGATCTTCCTGCGTTCCCCAATCACCTGCGGCGCCAGGCGCTCTACCTTCTCATATAATGCATATTCTTTTTCACGCCCTTTTTCCTGCGCCAGCTGCCCCACAAATGCTTTGAAAATATCCGCTCTCGGATCAGAAACAGAATAGATCGCATGGCCGACTCCGTATATAAGTCCCTTCCGGTCAAACGCTTTCTTTTCCAGAATCGCTTCCAGATATGCCCGGATCTCGTCCTCGTCTTCCCAGTCCTTCAGCTTCGATTCCATATCCTCAAACATAGACGTTACCTTAATATTCGCCCCGCCATGCTTCGGTCCCTTTAAGGATGCCATTGCGGCTGCCATCGTGGAATATGTATCCGTTCCGGAAGACGTCACTACGTGCGTAGTAAATGTAGAATTATTTCCTCCGCCGTGATCCATATGCAACACCAGCGCCATGTCCAGGATTCTGGCTTCCAGCGGTGTATATTGCTTATTTTCTCTTAGCATCATCAGAATATTCTCTGCTGCAGACAGCTCCGGTGACGGTGCATAAATAAACATATCCTCGCCCTGCCTGTAGTTATACGCATGATAGCCATAAACCATCAGCATCGGAAACTGACTGATCAGATTCAGGCACTGCCTCAGCACATTCGGTATGCTGGTGTCATCCGCCTTCTCATCATAAGAATACAGATTCAGAATGGAACGGGAAATACTGATCATCATATCCTTACTCGGCGCCTTCATAATGACATCTCTGACAAAATTCGGAGGAAGCGTTCTTCTGGATACCAATGTCCCATGAAACTCCTCAAGCTCCTTCACTGTCGGAAGCGCTCCGAACAAAAGCAGATATGCAATTTCTTCAAAGCCATAATGACCTGCCGCCAGAAACCCCTTCACCAGATCCTTAATATTATATCCACGATAATACAGGCTGCCCGCACAGGGAACCTCTTCTCCATTCACCAGCTTCTTTGCATTGACGTCGGATATATTCGTCAGACCGGCCAGCACACCCTTTCCATTCAGGTCACGAAGACCCCTCTTCACATTGTACTGCTCATATAATTCTTTCGGAATGTTATTGTTCTTCTGGCATTTCTCTGCAAAATGCTGAATCTGAGGAGTAATATCAAATAAAATGTTGTCTTGTGTTTCCGGCATAAGCATTCTCCTTTCTTTTACTCGTTACGCATATTTCATTGACAAGTGCCGCCTTTTCTATATTTTACAATTCCTCCGGAAATTCTCCGTCGGAAATGATTTCATTTAAACCGAAAGCGCCCACAGCATGCTTGCCGGGACGCTTTTTTCACTAACCTGACGATATCAGTATACTAAATTATGGATAAAAATACAACTACTCTAAAA
>DNJM01000005.1 GCA_003489085.1 Lachnospiraceae bacterium | reverse complement strand
CTGGAAATGATTCTGGTGGACGGCGGGTCCGGGGACGGAACGCTTGTCCTGGCAGAAGGCTATCGGCAAAGATTTGAGGAGTTGGGAATCGAATACAGGATCCTCACCGGCGGCGGGAGCGCCGCTGCCGGATTAAACCGGGGTTTCCCTTTTGTGACCGGGGAATTTTTGATCTGGCCGGACGCAGATGATGTTCTTGAGAAGGAGTCTGTGAAAAAAAGGGTGGATTTTTTACGGAAATGTCCGGATTATCAATGCGTCAGGTCACTGGCTTACTATGTGTTGGAAGAAACGGGAGAGCGGACCCGAGAGGATGAGCGCAGAGGAGATCTGACAAATGAAAATCTGTTTTTTCCTGTTCTGAATGCAGAAACCTTTGTCTGCTGCGGCTGCTATATGTTTCGGACCGAACGCTTTTTTGAAATCTATCCGGAGAGAAGAATTCCGGACAGTTTTGCAGGACAGAATCTGCAGATGCTTCTGCCGTTTCTTTATCGCTATCCGTGTCCCACAATACGGGAGGAGCTGTACAGGGTGTATGTAAGACCCGGAAGCCATTCCCGCGCTCTGCGGACAGAGAAAGAGGAGAGAGAGCGATGCGAAGAATTCCAAACGCTGATTGATACACTGGCAGAAATATGCGGAATTACGGGTAAAAGGGAAAAACAGCTTGTAGAATCCGGGAAAGCAAGAATACGGTATCAGACAGAACTCAAATACGGAAAGAAATGGAGAGCCGCCGCTGCGGTAATCGATATGATGAAAAATGGCGGAATAACATTTGGAGAGTTTCTGGAAAAAGCAGCGTATATTTTTGCTGGAAAGCTGGTTGCAAGTGTCAAAGAGCGGCAGAGGGGTGGAAAAAATGTTGAGTGACAGAAAATTTCCGCTGGTTAGTGTGATTATTCCCGTGTATAAAACAGAAAAGTATCTGGAGGAATGCATTGCCAGCGTGCTGGAGCAGGATTATCAAAATATAGAGGTAATACTTGTGGATGACGGTTCTCCGGACAACTGCCCTGCTATCTGTGAAAACTATGCGGAGAAATACGAAAATATACAGGTTATTCATCAGGAAAATAAAGGAGCAGGAGCGGCAAGAAACCGGGGGATGGAGTCTGCAGGCGGGAGATATATTTTGTTTGTGGATTCGGATGACTGTCTGGATCGAAAAAGTACGGTTCGAAGACTGGTAGAAAAGGCGGAAGAAGAACAGGCGGATATTGTGACAGGAAATTTTCGGCGGTTTGATGCTTTGAGATGCAGCGAAATGAACCGCCATCACTTAAGGGGCGGCAGCTATACTCGGACGGTGGATTTTCGGTTCAAAGGATTCCTGACAGATAATCATTTGATTTCGGACTGTGGGAAGCTTTATCGAACTTCATTCCTAAGAGAGAATCATTTAAAACATGCGGAGTACCGGATGATGGAGGATAAGCTGTTTAATATGATGTGCTGTACATATGAACCAAGGTACGGCTTTATACAGGAAAGTGTGTATTTATACCGCGTTACGGAAGGCTCTGTTACGGGCCGATATAAAGAGAATGTGGGAAATATGGCAAAAACATGGATTCACGTCGCGGAGAGCTTTTGGTATTTTACAGAAAAGCGCGGGATACAGGATGACTATGAAGACCTTCTTGCTTTTCATCTGCTTTGCGGTTTTTTTTCTATAGGAAGCCGGTCTCTGCAATTTGAAGGAGACATTAAAACCAGACTCAGAACAACGGTAAAGCTGCTGAAATCCTACGGAGAGCACCCCCTGGTAAAGAGACTGATGCCAGAGCTTGCAAGTGGAAACTATGTAAATAAGCTTCAGTCGTTTTTTTGGAGAACTCTTGTCCGTACTGCGTCTATTTTAGTTTGTCTAAGAGCATACCGGGTGTTAGCATGGGGAATTGCAGCTCTTAACGGGCTGGGAACCGAAAAGCAGACAAGCAGATTGAAATATAAAAGAACAATATAAACCGAGAGCTGATTGGAACCCACGAAAGAGAAGGAGACATTATGAAGAAGCTGTTAATTATAATTCCCGCCTATAATGAGGAAGCAAACATAGAAAAAGTAGTGACGAGTATTATCAAAGAGCAGGATCAATATGATTATGTGGTGGTTAACGATGGTTCTGAGGACAGGACAGAAGAAATTTGCCGCAGAAACGGATATGAGCTGCTTAATCTTCCGGTTAATCTGGGGCTTTCCGGCGCTTTTCGGACAGGACTTAAATATGCTTATCAAAAGGGATATCAGTATGCGGTTCAGTTTGACGCGGACGGACAGCACCGCATAGAATTCATACCGGATATGCTGGAGGAAATAGAGAAGGGTTATGATATTGTGATAGGATCCAGGTTTGTACACGGGAAAAAGGGAATGTCTCTGCGTATGGTTGGGAGCCGAATGATAACAGCGGCCATTAAGATGACCACAGGAGTCATAATAAAGGATCCGACATCAGGCATGAGAATGTTTTCAAGAGAGATAATCGGGGAATTTGTACATAACCTAAACTATGATCCTGAACCCGATACGATTTCACATTTGGTGAAAAAAGGAGTCAGGGTGGCTGAGATTCCGGTAATCATGGATGAAAGGCAAATGGGAGTCAGCTGTTTTAATATGGTCGGATCTGTAAAATATATGATACGAATATTGACGTCAATCCTGCTTCTTCAAAAATTTTGGATTGCCTTTTCGGGCCTTTTAATAATCATGGGGATTTTCCCGCAGCTATTCTATTTTTTATCCGGGCTTTTGGAATTTCAGGAGTCAATTAATATGATTTATTTAGTGATTCTATTTATTTTGATTATAAAGCTGTTTGTGACATCTGTTCAGATTTCTGGATTAGAAAGTAAGGTTGACAGTTTGATCCAACAGATGGTAATTGATAGGAAACTGGACAAAGAAAAGAATGAAAGGAAACATTTAGCGAATGAGGAAGGTGCTGCTGTGCGCAGAGCACCGGATGAAGAGTAAAGATAAAGGTTAAACGGGGAGAGACAGGATGATAGAAAAAACAAAAAGAAAGCTGCTCATTAGTTTTGCTGTGCTGATTTTTTGTGTATTTGTATTATGTTTGTGCAGTCGCGTTTTATGAGCATGAGGAGCAAGGAGACCATCGGAGAGGTGGGAGAGCTGTATATGTCAGAGGTGAACAGGCAGATGCAGCAGAAGTTCGAAGCTGTTACGGATATCTGGCTGCATGAGGGGCAGGCGATTATCCAGAGAACGCCGCCTGAAGAGACAGTGTATGGAGAGGAATTGAAGGAAGAGCTGGGGATGAGCACCTATGGGAGGAGTTTCGTATCTCTTGAGTTATATAGCGATTCCGGTAAACATGAAGTGATATATGGAAACTCTGCAACGAGCGAAAATCCGCTGGGTGTTCAAAAACTTTTGCAGGAAGAGGGTAAATGGATTAGTGGCGGAAGAGATTCAAAGGGGAACAAGGTAGCCCTGTTCGCACTGGAGGTGGCTTATCCAATGGCGGATGGAGAAACCAGTTCTATGATGGTTCTGAGTTTGCCTATGGAAGAGCTGGAGAGAGCGCTTGTGCTGGATGATGACAGATCTCTGGCATATTCCATGATTATTCGTGCAAATGGAACCTTTATTGCGCAGGGCAGAGACATTACAGAAGGAAATTACTTTGACAGGCTAAAAGATATGGCAGAGGAAATTGACGGAAAGAGGGCGGAAGATTACATACAGGAGCTTCAGGAGGCGATTGAGGCTGGAGAAGACTATTCAGTGCAAATCAAAACAGAAGGAGAGACAAAACATCTTTACTGTATTCCGCTTAACGGAACAGACTGGTATCTGATTTCTGTTATGCCGTACGGTGCTTTGGAGAGTGCAATTAATGACCTGGGAAATGCGAGACAGATTTCACTGATTGGCATGGTATTTGTTATGCTGGCGGCGATGGTTATAGTTTTTATTCTGTATTACCGGATGAGCCAAAGGCAGGTGAAGCGTCTGGAAATAGCGATAAAAGAGACGAAAGAGGCGAATAAGGCAAAGAGCGAATTTCTGTCGAATATGAGTCACGATATTCGTACGCCGGTTAACGGTATTGTCGGAATGACGGCGATTGCTCTGGCAAATGTCCGGGATGCGGCGAAGGTACAGGACTGCCTGAAAAAGATTGCCCTTTCCAGCAGACACTTGATTGGACTGATTAATGATGTGCTGGATATGTCTAAGATCGAGAGCGGTAAGATTTCTTTGAATATGGATGTGATTTCTCTGCGTGAAACGCTGGAGGCCATCGTCAATATTATACAGCCGCAGATAAAAGATAACGGGCAGCATTTTGATGTTTTTATCCGGAATATTGAGACAGAGATGGTATGCTGTGATAATGTGCGTCTGAATCAGGTGCTTCTTAATCTGCTGTCAAATGCGATTAAGTTTACAGGGAGGGATGGAACCATCAATGTATATCTGTCCCAGGAGAAGTCGCCGCTGGGGCCGGAATACGTAAGATGCCATTTTAGGGTAAGAGATACCGGCATCGGAATGTCAGAGGAATTCCAGCAGAAGATTTTTGAGAGCTTTTCCAGAGAGGATCGTGCAAGAAAGATAGAAGGCACAGGCCTTGGAATGTCAATTACCCGTTATATCGTAGAAATGATGAAAGGAACGATAGAACTTAAGAGCCGGCAGGGCGAGGGAACAGAGTTTCATATTACGCTGGATCTGGAGCGGGCGGAGGAGAAGCTTGGGGATATGGTGCTTCCGCCGTGGAATATTCTTGTAGTGGATAACAATCAGGAGCTGTGCGAGAGTGCGGCGGAACAATTGAAAGAGATCGGTATACAGGCAGAATGGGCAACCAGCGGAGAGCAGGCCCTGAAGATGGTAAAAGAGCATTTTGACAAATCGAAGGCATACCATGTTGTACTTCTTGACTGGAAGATGCCCGGGATGAACGGACTGGAGACAGCGCGGAAACTACATAAGCTTGTGGGCGAGGATTTACCGATTCTGATTATTTCTGCATATGATTGGAGTGACATTGAAGAGGAGGCGCGGCAGGCGGGTGTGATGGGCTTCATATCCAAACCATTATTTAAGTCTAATCTTTATTTGGGCCTTAGTAAGTTCGCCGGAGAGAAATCGGAAGAAGATGCAAAGCCGGAGAAACAGGAAATCAATTTTGAAAACAAACGGATTTTGCTGGCAGAAGATAATGAATTAAATATGGAAATTGCGAAGGAGCTTCTGGAAGAGATAGGATATGTGACAGAGAAGAAGAGGAACAGGCAGGAAAGGATAATTAAGAGAATGACAATAAAAGAGTGTTATGATGCAATGGGAGCGGATTATAGCGAAGTAGAACGCCGTTTGCGCAAGGAGGAACGGATTAAAAAGTTTTTATGTAAAGTTCCGGAGGATGAGAGCTACATGCTTCTGTATGAGTCTTTGGAACAGCGGAATATGGACGAAGCGTTCAGAGCCGCGCATACTATGAAGGGTATATGCCAGAATCTTGCGCTGACAGAGCTTGGACATTCGGTCGCGGCGCTTTCGGAGCGGCTGAGGGACAGACGGGAATATGCAGAAGATGTGGAAGAGTTATTTGCACAGGTGCAGAAGGACTATGCCAGGGCGGTGGAGTGTATCCGCCAGTTGTAAGAAAAGACAAGAAGGCGGAAATCTTTAAATCGGAGAACAACGAAGAGAAAACAGTTAATTCATATTCAACGGGGGCATCGGGTTTGTACCAGATGCCCCCGCCGTTGTTTTCTCTTTGGCAATTATAGTCAGCCCATCCGCATATGACTCCTCCGGTAATACTTCTTCAGAAATAGTATCTTTCTGCCGGATGATTTCCGTTATCCACTGGCAGGACAGGCTTACCCTCGCTTTACAGCATGGCGGAATTCTCATTGGCAGATCAAATATAAGGCGATAAGCGATTTCCTCTCAATGAGCTGTATCTTTTCGAATTGAAAAGCTTGTCGCTGCAGCAATAGCGGCTAAGCACATATTTATGATCCAAAGAGGTGCATAACCAAGTCCTTCCCGCACAAGGAGCTATATTAATATTGCAATATTGTAGGTTGCGTACTGCGCATGCAGTAGTGAATGTGATCAGCCAGATTCGGAGAAAAGTTGGAGAGGGGTACATAGAAACTGTTGTAAATAGTGGATATCGTTTTGTGGGGTAAGTATGTAAAATGGATAATGGCATCTGTCCGTGGATTAAAGCTGGCAGATGTTTTTTTTCGCAGATATGCTATTCTATAAGCAGTTTCTTGGTAAACGGTAAAACGCAAGTACCTTTTTATTGATTTCCAATCATGCCATAATTACACTCAACAAAAACTATAGGGTCAAAAAAGTTTAGGACTCAACTTTTTTGACTGACTATAACCAGGAGGTACGATTATGGCTACACAAACCAGTTTGGGTGCCCAACAGGGCCGCCTCAGGCAGTGGTCTGAACAGACCAG
>DNJM01000107.1 GCA_003489085.1 Lachnospiraceae bacterium | reverse complement strand
TTATGTTTATAATAATGGTATATACTTTTTACATAAGACAAAATGACTTTCATTAAAAATATTTTAGAATAGGACGTGTGATTGATATGTATCAGATTGATTTTGGCAACCCACTTCATATCCATTTTATCGGTATCGGCGGTATCAGTATGAGCGGACTGGCGGAAATCCTGCTGGACGAGGGCTTTACCGTAAGCGGTTCCGATGCAAGGGAATCTGCACTGACACAGCTGCTTGTACAAAAAGGTGCTTCTATATTCTATGGCCAGAAAGCCGCAAATATTACTGATTCTGTAAAAGTTGTTGTATATACGGCTGCTATTCACGATGACAATGAAGAATTTCTGGAAGCAAAGCGCAGAAATCTTCCGATGCTCTCCCGCGCAGAGCTGCTTGGGCAGATGATGAAGAACTACAATATGCCGATTGCTGTTTCCGGTACGCACGGAAAGACCACCTGTACCTCTATGCTGACACACATTCTGCTGCAGGCAGAAGCAGATCCTACCGTATCCGTAGGAGGCATTCTGAAGGCCATCCACGGCAACATCCGCGTCGGACAATCGGAGATCTTCCTGACAGAAGCCTGTGAATATACCAATAGCTTCCTGCACTTCTTCCCGAAGCTTGGCATTATCCTTAACATAGAGGAGGATCATCTGGATTTCTTTAAAGACCTGGCCGACATCCGCTGCTCCTTCCACCGCTTTGCAAAGCTGCTTCCGGCAGACGGCACTCTGATTATCAACAGTGAGATCGAACGCTGGGAAGAAATTGCAGCCGGTATCGCCTGTCCGGTTATCACCTTCGGTCTGAAGGAAACAGCCGATTATTCCGCACGGGACATTTCCTATTCTGATAAAGGCTTTATGTCCTTTACCCTGTTAAAGCAGGGCAAAGACTGCGGCCGGATCGAGTTGTCCGTACCAGGCATGCACAATGTCGATAATGCACTGGCCTCCATTGCCGCTGCAGATCTTCTTGGTATCAGTTTATCCGCTATTCAGACCGGACTGTTCTCCTTTACCGGAACTGACAGACGCTTCGAATACAAGGGCATCCGGAACGGATTCACAATTGTTGATGACTATGCACATCACCCAACGGAAATCCATGCAACCTTAAATGCTGCCGCACACTATCCGCATAATGATCTGTGGATAGTATTCCAGCCACATACTTACAGCCGGACAAAAGCACTTTTTGACGAATTTACAGAAGTACTTTCCCAGGCTCCGCATATGGTTCTGGCCGATATCTATGCTGCCCGCGAAACGGATACATTGGGAGTCTCATCCGAACAGCTTGCAGCCGCCATCCGCGAAAAAGGGTGTGACGCACACTACTTTTCCTCCTTTGACGAGATTGAGCAATTCCTTCTCGCCAACTGCCGGGAAGGAGACCTGTTGATTACCATGGGGGCCGGGGATGTCGTAAATATAGGAGAAAATTTACTAAAATAGAAGTTATCCCCATTATCCACATAGATTTATCCACAAAAAACCTCCTTTTCAGGTTAAAAAATGCTTCCGTCCCTCTGCCTGGTAATGGTATACTTGAATATGCACCAGCAATACACGGATATAGAATCTGGAAGAGGGATGAACTGCAGATGAAGACATTAACACTGAACACTCGTTTTGAACAGAATATGACTACTGTCGAGAATGCATTTATCGACCACTATATGGCGGAGGCGAATGGAGAATATGTAAAGGTATATCTGCTTCTTCTGCGCCACCTGAACCATCCCGGGACGGAGTTGTCCATTTCCAGACTTGCTGATCTGCTGGACAATACGGAAAAAGATATCCGCCGTGCTCTCTCTTACTGGGAGAAATCCGGCCTGATCGCCATGCAGTGCGATGCTTCCGGCGAGCTTTGCCAGATTACGCTGGAGCAGGTACCCATAAAAGACGCAGAAATAGCTGCTTCGGCAGCAGACTCCGCAGCGATACCGGAAACAAACGTTTCATCAGAACCTGCAGCAGAACTGCCGAAGGTTTCCCGGAAAACGTATGAGGATACGGAAGCCAGAAAAGAGCTGAAGCAGATCCTTTTTATTGCAGAACAGTATCTGGCAAAAACACTGACCCGTTCGGAAGTGGATACCATTCTGTATTTTTACGAAAATCTGGGCTTTTCCACCGACCTGATCGAATATTTGATTGAATACTGCGTGGACAATGGGCATAAAAGCATCCATTATATCCGTCAGGTAGCCCTTGCCTGGTACAAGGAGGAAATCACCACCGTCGATCAGGCAAAGGACCGGACAAGCCTGTATAACAAAAACTGTTATGCCATCCTGAAGGCATTCGGCATCAGCGGCCGGAATCCGGCGGCCGCTGAGTTAGAGTACATACAGCGCTGGACAGGCGAATACGGCTTTACACTGGACATGGCAGTGGAGGCCTGCAACCGCACTATGGCGAGCATTCACCAGCCGAGTTTTGACTATGCCGACAGTATACTGAAATCCTGGATGCAGAAAAAGATTCACCACCTGTCAGATCTGCAGCAGGCAGATCTGGAATTCCGGAAACAGCAGGAAGAAAAAAAAGCGAAATCCACAAAGGCTCCTGCAAGACAGCCGGCCCATACGAACCGGTTCAATAACTTCCAGAGCCGGACCTATGATCTGGATTCTCTGGAACAGCAGCT
>DNJM01000019.1:10991-11514 GCA_003489085.1 Lachnospiraceae bacterium | reverse complement strand
CAGTACCGTATCCACCATATGCTCCAGTACACGCGGACCCGCCACGGTTCCCTCCTTCGTCACATGTCCTACAATGAAAATGGTAATTCCCAGTCCTTTCGCCAGCTGCATCAGGACATTCGTCGATTCTCTTACCTGTGATACGCTGCCTGGTGCAGACCCTACTTCCTCATTATACATAGTCTGAATCGAGTCAATCACAACGTATTCCGGCTTCTGGTTTTCAATAACTGACCGGATCGTATCCAGATTCGTTTCGCATAAAAGGGACAGGGTACTTCCGAAACTCCCAATCCGATCCGCCCGCATCTTAATCTGCTTTAGCGATTCCTCCCCGGAAATATAAAGAACCGTATGCTCCCCGGACAGATTCCGGCATACCTGCAAAAGCAGTGTCGACTTTCCGATTCCCGGATCCCCTCCAACCAGAATCAGAGATCCCTGTACCAGACCTCCGCCCAGCACCCTGTCCAGCTCCTGCAGCCCGGTATGCGTCCGGTCTTCCTTCTCTACAGATACCTCT
>DNJM01000019.1:9252-10659 GCA_003489085.1 Lachnospiraceae bacterium | reverse complement strand
CTACAGATACCTCTGACAGCTTTACTACCCTCGCTTCCCGCGATGTCAGAATTCCCGATACGGTTTTCCCTTTCTGGGTATCTATTTTTTCTTCTACAAATGTATTCCATTCTTTACAGGCCGGACACTGTCCCAGCCACTTTCCTGCTTCGTAACCGCAGTTCTGGCAGAAATACACGCTCTTCTTTCCCTTTGCCATACCTGATCTCCTTTTCCAATACAACCTCCTGCCCTACGTTCTCCGGCACTCTCCTTCCGAAGACAAAGGACTGTAGAAATTCTCTACAGCCCTTCTGGTTCTGACAGTCTATAAAACTGCTTCTTCCTATTCTCCGACGATTCTTACGGATACCGGCGTTTCCTCGTTCAGCTCTGCACTGACGCTCAGCTTTCCGCTCATGTTCGTTTTCATTTTCCCGACATTAACTTCATTCAGATATACTGTATATTCGCAGTCCGGTTCCAGCTCCAGTGTGAACTGTGCATCCTTCGGACCGGATACCAGGAAGGAAATCTCTCTCTCCAGCACCTTCAGATCCTCCACTGCTGTTCCCGGAACGGATTCATATACAAACATTCCATTCTTCTCCAGCTTGGTAATCTCGGCAAATGTCTTTACTTTATATAAATCTCCCTGATACTCAAAACCATCCAGTTTTGTCTTGGAGCTTAATGTGTAATCTCCAAAGCTAAGTCCTCCATCTGCTTCCACTCTTAATAGTTCTTTGACTGCAGCCATTTCTTGTTCCTCCTAAATTGTACCTTCAAACAGTTTTATGTTCGTATCTCTGTACCATCCGGGATTGTCTCCCGCATTGATGATACAGACATTATATACTAAATCCTTCTGTTTTTCTAGTTCTTTGTCTCCTTTGGAATAAATTTAATATCTCCTTTAGAAACTGTAACATCTACCTGCATACCCGGTCTGATCTGCTTTTCCAGAATCGCTTCTGCCAGCTGGTCTTCCAGCAGATTCTGGACCGTACGCCTGAGCGGTCTGGCACCGAACTTCTTATCCGTTCCCTTCTCTACGATCATCTGTCTTACGCTGTCACGAATCCGAAGATCAACCTGCAGCTGTTCTTTGGCACGGCTGACCAGTTCCTTGCACATCAGAGCAACAATCTTCTTCATATGCTCCTGGTTCAGTGCATGGAACACGATAATTTCATCGATCCGGTTCAGAAATTCAGGCCGGAAGAGATGCTTTACCTCCTCCATGACGTTGGATTTCATTTTCTTATAATCTGCTTCCTCATCCTCCTGCATGATGAAGCCCAGCTTTTTCGGCTCAATGATCGCCTTTGCACCCGCATTGGACGTCATAATAATCACCGTATTCCGAAAATCCACCTTCCGTCCCTGGGAGTCTGTGATATGACCGTCATCCAGTACCTGCAGCAG
>DNJM01000019.1:0-8954 GCA_003489085.1 Lachnospiraceae bacterium | reverse complement strand
GAACACATCCGGATGCGCCTTCTCAATCTCATCAAAAAGGATGACCGCATATGGATTCCGACGCACCTTTTCGCTGAGCTGTCCTCCGTCTTCATGGCCTACATAGCCTGGCGGTGAACCGATCATCTTCGCCACACTGTGCTTTTCCATGTACTCAGACATATCAATCCGGATCATAGACTCTTCGCTGCCGAACAGGGCCTCTGCCAGTGCCTTGGAAAGCTCCGTCTTTCCGACACCGGTTGGTCCCAGGAACAGGAAGGATCCCACCGGCCGTCTCGGATCCTTTAAGCCGACACGTCCCCTGCGGACTGCCTTCGCTACTGCTGTCACGGCCTCCTCCTGTCCGATCACCCGTCTGTGGAGAATCTGCTCCAGCTTTCTGAGCTTATTGCTTTCAGATTCCTTCAGCCTGGACAGTGGAATCCGGGTCCACTCGGATACCACCTGCGCAATGGTTTCCTCCGTTACAGAAAGCTGTTTTCTGCGGTTATTCCGCTCCATCCGTTTTCTGGCCTTTTCCAGCTGTTCTGCTGCCTCCATCTGCTTCTTATGCAGTGCGGATGCTCCGGAAATATCTCCGTTCTTAATCGCCGCTTCCTTCTCCTTTGCAAGTCTGGCAATCGTCTCTTCCAGACCCGTAATATTTTCCGGCACCTTAAAGCCTGCCAGACTGACTTTGGAACAGGCCTCGTCAATGACATCAATCGCCTTATCCGGCAAATGACGGTCGCTGATGTATCTCTGCGACAGCTTCACAGCCGCCTGCAGCGCCTCATCCGTAATCTGCACATGATGGTGCTCCTCATAGCGCGGCCGCAGTCCCTGCAGAATAGCCAGGCATTCTTCGTACTCCGGTTCCTCCACTGTAACCGGCTGGAAACGCCGTTCCAGGGCCGCATCCTTTTCAATATATTTACGATATTCCGCAATGGTCGTCGCCCCAATCAGCTGGATATCTCCTCTTGCCAAAGAGGGTTTCAGGATATTGGACGCATCAATCGCTCCTTCCGCACCGCCGGCACCAATAATGGTGTGCACCTCATCCAGAAACAGAATGACATTTCCCGCCGCCTTCACCTCACGAAGCAGCCGCTTCATCCGTTCTTCAAATTCTCCACGGTACTTGGAACCGGCAATCATGCCGGACAGATCCAGCGTCAGAATCCTCTTATGCTTCATCCCCTCAGGTACCAGTCCGGCTGCAATCTGAATAGCCAGCCCTTCAATCACAGCTGTCTTGCCGACTCCCGGCTCACCGATCAGGCATGGATTGTTCTTTGTTCTCCGGCTTAAAATCTGCATCAGACGACCAATCTCACTTTCCCGGCCGATTACCGGATCCAACTTTCCTTCCGCTGCCTGAGCCGTCAGATCCATACCATACTGCTCCAGCACCTCTGTACTGTGTGCTCCATTTCCTTCTTCCTGATACTCCCGCGGGTTCTCTCCAATTGCCACCAGAATCTCCTGCCATAGTTTCTGCAGGTTCACATTTAAGGTTGTCAGAATCCTGGCTGCCACACAGTCCGGATCTGCAATGATCGCCAGCAGCAGATGCTCGGTTCCGGCCTCTCTGGCCCGAAAGCGCTCGGCCTCCTGCCTGCTCTCTTCCAGAATACACTCCAGACGCGGACTGATCTGCGGTGCTTCTCCCGAGGCCCCTTCTTCTATAGTCCCGACCGGTGATACCAGCTCGGTAATGATCTTTCGGATCTTCTCCTCCGTCACCTGGTTCTGTCCCAGAATCTGCCCCGCTACACCAATATATACCTTACAGAGCCCTAACAGAAGATGCTCGGTTCCAATATACGGATGCCTTGCCGCCACTGCCTGGGCTTTTGCTTCTTTCAAGGCCTGTTCTGCCTGTTTTGTAAACTCCATGTAAGTCCTCCCGTTTATTCATACTCATCTAAAATCTCATCCACCAGCTGGTGCACTTCTTCCCGCGTAATGTTCTTACAGCACGCTTTTGCCAGCATGACCCGCAGATTCCTGCGCATATCATCAATGGCCTGCAGCTTATCCATATCAACAGCAATCACAGCTCCCCGCCTGCGGTCCAGCTGGATAAATCCCTCCTGCTTTAATACGGTATATGCTTTATTCACCGTATGCATGTTAATTCCGATCGTATCGGCCAGCTGACGAACTGACGGGAGCGGATCTCCCTCCTGAAATTCTGAAGTTGCAATTCCAAGGATAATCTGATTTCTCAGCTGTATATAAAGTGCTTCCTCACTGTTAAAATCAATTTCAATATACATTTGCTCACCTCTTCTTTGGTGTCTTCCTGTCATCCTGCCCCTATACTTCGCACTCCAGCTGGCAATCGCACGGCTCCTTTGCCACATGCTCCGGATTATATTCCTTCGCCTCTACGCATCCCATCGCGCAGTAGAACGCCTGACTCTCTACAGCTGAGTGCGCTGATATATACAGTTTCTTTGCTCCCTGCTCTTTTGCCCATGCCTTAGCCCTGACAAAGAGTTCTTTTCCGATTCCCTTTCCCCGCATATCTTCCGAAACATGGATACTGGACAGATCCAGATATTCCTGGTGACTCCCCAGAAACTGCGGCTCTACAGAAACAAACCCTTTCAGGTCTTCTTCCGCAAATGCTCCGAACACCACGCCGCCGGTTTTTACCGTATGTTTCAGACAGGTGACAAGCATCTGATATTCCTCCTGTGTCCAGTCATTGACAAATGCAATATCCTTAATACACCATTCCTGATCCACTTTCCGCCAACACTTCGTTACAACCTGATGCCTCTGAAATTTTGCAAATAATTCTAAGGAAATTTCTTCTTCCTTTAATTTTCTATAATTCATCCTAAAAGTTCTCTCCCAGTTCTTCTATTATACCAGTATTATCCATCTTAACATTCCCAGAATCAACAAATGTACCGGATAAAACCAGTAAAAAAACCATTTATGAACCGGTTTGCCGCTTCCCCGTTCTCCATTATAGCAGAAATGCAGCAGCACCGGTACCATAAAGATACCTAATGTAAAGAATCCTGTTCTGATCGATTTTTCAAATATCGTACCTGCACAGCAGAACAATGTCGTAATACCGAATGCCGTCCATTTTGATTCTGGATCTTCTCTATAATAAAACAGAAAGAAACAATACAGCACATCGTATACGGGCCAGTCTCCGAAGAAAGACAGCATACAGAGTCCGATGATTCCCAGCTTCTTATACCACCTTGGACAGTTTCCTCTATCCCACAGCCAGATCGCCAGCAGTCCCAGCAGCAACGTATATACGACTCCGAACTGCGGAACGATAGCCAGCGTCCGATCGCTCCTCTGCATATAGAACAGCAGCTTGCCGGCACTGTCTGTCACATTCCCTTTGAGAATTGCTATCGGCATACAGCCATATTCAAAATAGACGAATGGAATCCAGGAAAGCAGCGCAAAAATGCCAAGCCGCTGTGCATACTTTTTTACATTTCTTGTATGGCAGTATCCCTCCACGACAAAATATGCCATCGTAGGCCCGGTCAATCTTCCGATAAAATGCATCGTCTGCCCTAAAATGGAATCCAGTGGGACGAAAGCCCATGCAATATGATCCAGCAACATAGCTGCAATCACCAGATATTTCAGCTGATTACGATTTAAGGATAAAGGACAGTACCGGCTTCCCTGCTGTGTATTCATCTCCGTTCTCCTCTCTTTTCCTATTCCGCATCAAAGAGCGGTGTAGAAAAATAGCGTTCTGCCGTATCCGCCAGTACTGTTACGACCCGCTTGCCTTTCCCGAGCTTTTTGGCCAGCCGAATGGCTGCCGCTACATTCGTACCGCCGGAGATTCCACACATCAGACCCTCCAGCCGCGCCAGATCCCTCGCCGTCTGTATTGCTTCTTCATCTGTTACAATGCATATCTCATCATAGATCTTCTGATCCAGGATTTCCGGTATCAGACCATCTCCGATGCCCATCTGCAGATGTGTTCCCACCGGACGGCCGGACAGAATCGCTGCATGCTCCGGTTCCACTGCCCAGATCTCTGTCTCCGGATTTTTCTCCCGCAATGCCCTTCCGATTCCGGTGATCGTCCCGCCGGTCCCGATACCAGAGCAAAAACCATCAATCGCTCCTTCTGCCTGCATAAGAATCTCCTGCCCGGTCTGTCTGTAGTGTGCTTCTACATTCGCCGGGTTTTCAAATTGCTGCGGTACGAATACATTGGGATTCTCCTGCGCCATCCGAAGCGCTGTCTCCAGACACTCCTGAATACAGTCCCCGATATTCCCCGCATCATGAATCACCTTTACCTCCGCGCCATAATTCTGTACCAGCTTTCTTCTTTCTTCGCTGACGGAATCCGGCATAATAATCACCGTCCGGTATCCCTTTACCGCGCCGATCAGGGCAAGCCCGATTCCCTGGTTTCCGCTGGTCGGTTCTACAATAATCGTATCCTTCGTGATCCTTCCGGCCTGTTCCGCTGCTTCAATCATCTGAAAGGCGGTTCGGGTTTTGATGGATCCGCCCACATTGACAGCCTCAAATTTCACCAGAATCTCCGCACTTTCCGCATCTGTCATCCGATTCAGCCGGATAAGCGGTGTATTTCCAATTGCTTCCAATACGTTATTAAAAATCATATCTATTCCTCATTTCTTCCATAACGATGCTGCTGCACCCATTTATTAATAAGATACGCTATTTTCCTTAAAGCCGCAATAACTTTCCTTTCTTTTTCTGGTTTTGACTCCCATTGCTTCCTTTCTTGCATCTTTTCACCGACTGCGCTATACTGATAGTAACAAATATTTACAAAAGAGGAGATATCTTATGAATTTCATTCAGAGACAACACATTTTCATAAAATTACTTTTTTATCTGGTGATTATCTTTGTTGCGGGTCTGTTTTTAAGCATCCTGATGGCTTTTCTCATTCCGATTCCAGACGGGCCGACTGACTGGGAATTCTCCCTGGGCTTCCTTCTCGCATTTATCATTACCGCTATCGGTGCTGTGATGTCGGAACATAATGCACTGCAGAGGATGCGTGAAAAGGCTCTGGCAACAAAGAATGATCTGATTTCCATTCAGACCCGCATTGAGAATACCTTATTTCAACTGGAATCACTCTTACTTCATCACATGGAGCATGAAACAGACATCTATCTGAAGGTAAGCAAGGACGACTCCCGGCGTTATCCAAAGCTCCGCACAATGGGTGAAGTCCGGAACAGCCTTTCGGAATTTCCCGCACTTCGCTCCGACGAAACTGTGATGCGGCTTTTTAACGAAATCGCTTCCAGTCACAATATGCTGATGAACTGTAAACTGTCTTACAATGCACTGGCTTCCGATTACAATGCCGGTATCCATAAATTCCCGGCGAATCTGTTTCAGAATATCTGGGGATTGAGCGAACTTCCATATCTGAATGCAGAGGATGATACATTGGTACGGCAGGAATAAGCTCTTAGATATAACAAAAAGACAGCTCCCTTCTATTGCCGGAGCTGCCTTTTCTTTTTTCAAAATGTTTTTATGCCTCGTCAATCGCCTTTCCGATGTCATGGCGCATATATTTATTGTCAAAGTTAATCCATTCCGTCGCTGCATAGGCATTTGCCCGGGCCTCCTTCAGATCCGCTCCCTTTGCCGTAACCCCCAGTACACGTCCGCCATTCGTTACCAGCGCACCATTTTCATCGAACTTTGTACCTGCGTGAAAGCAGTAATAACCTTCCTGTTGATCAAACGTCTCCAGACCGCTGATCGGAAAACCTTTCTGGTAGCTGACCGGATAGCCTTCAGAAGCCAGTACAACACAGACCGCCGCATTGTCCTCGAATTCCAGATTGATCTGATCCAGGGTACCGTCAATACATGCCTCGAACACCTCCACGATATCCGTCTTCATCCGCGGCAGTACCACCTGTGTCTCCGGATCACCGAATCTTGCATTGTATTCCAGTACCTTCGGTCCATCCTCTGTCAACATTAATCCAAAGAAAATGATTCCCTTGAATTCTCTTCCTTCCGCACGCATCGCATCTACTGTTGGCTGGAAAATGTGCTCCTGACAGAACGTCTCCACTTCTTTGGTAAAAAACGGACTGGGAGAGAAGGTTCCCATGCCGCCGGTATTCAGTCCGGTGTCACCGTCTCCGGCACGCTTATGATCCTGCGCAGAGGTCATAATCTTAATTGTCTTTCCATCTACATAAGACAGAACAGACACCTCCCGCCCGGTCATAAACTCTTCCACTACCATACTGTTTCCGGCAGTACCAAACTTCTTATCCAGCATAATTTCCTGTACGCCTGCTTTTGCCTCTTCCAATGTATTGCAGATCAGAACGCCTTTGCCAAGTGCCAGTCCATCCGCCTTGAGAACGATTGGAAGCTTCGCCGTCTCCAGATAGGCCAGTGCAGCATCTGCATCCGTAAAGATCTCATATGCAGCGGTCGGAATATGATATTTCTTCATCAGATCCTTTGAAAATCCCTTGGAGCCTTCCAGAATTGCCGCATTCCTGCGCGGTCCGAATACCCGAAGCCCTTCTGCTACAAATACATCTACAATACCGCCTACCAGCGGATCATCCATACCGACCACGGTAAGATCGATTTCCTGTTCTTTGGCAAATGCCGCCAGCTTTTCGAATTCCATAGCTCCGATATTCACGCACTCTGCAATGGATGCAATTCCGGCATTTCCCGGTGCACAATAGATCTTCTCTACCTTCGGACTTTTTGCTACGCTCCATGCAATTGCATGCTCTCTTCCGCCGCTTCCTACGATTAATACTTTCATTTTCTTTTCCTCCTGATATATGCATACAAGGAGAGGATCACCAGGTCTGTCCCGCTTTCAGTGCTCCTCTCCTTTTCATTTTTCTTTATTCCATAATGACGGCTTTCCCGTCCTCCAGTTTGACTTTCCCATTCGCAATCAGATCAATCGCCTGCGGCAGGATCTGCCATTCTGCCTGCTCCATCACACGGCGCTGCAGAACCTCCGGCGTATCTCCCTGTTCTACCATAACCGGCTTTTGCAGAATGATCGGCCCGGTATCCGTACCTTCATCTACAAAATGTACTGTAGCACCAGCGACCTTTACCCCGCGTTCCAGAGCCTTCTCATGTACCTTCAGCCCGTAAAAGCCGGTTCCGCAGAAAGCCGGGATCAGGGACGGATGAATGTTGATGATTCTTCCGGCATAAGTACGGATCATTTCCGGTGGGATCACTACCAGGAATCCGGCCAGCACGATCAGGTCCGGCTGCAGTTCATTCACCTTCGCCAGAAATGCTTCGTTAAATGCCGCCCTGGTTTCAAAGCTTTTCGGGGAAATGCAGTATGCCGGAATCCCGTTTTCTTCCGCACGGGTCAGTGCATAGGCACTCTTATTATTGCTGATGACACCGATCAGCTGTGTATTGGTAATCTTATTTTCACGAACCGCATCGATAATGGCCTGCAGATTGGTACCGCCTCCGGATACGAGTACTAAGACTTTTAACATACCGTAACTCCTTTTTCGCCTTCTTCGATCTGACCTACGATATAGCCGTTCTCGTCTGCTGCCTGAATCGCTTCCAGCGTCTTCTCTACATCAGCCGGCTCTACAGCAACGATCATGCCAAGGCCCATGTTGTAGGTATTGTACATCATTTCTTCTGCAATATTTCCTTTTTCCTGCAGCATCTTAAAGATCGGCGGAATCGGGTAGCTGTTCTTCTTTACCACTGCATGGGTGCCTTCCTTTAACATACGCGGGATATTCTCATAGAAGCCGCCTCCTGTGATATGGCTGCAGGCCTTTACGCGTACGCCCGCTTCCTTGATGGAACGAAGTGCTTTGACATAGATCTTGGTCGGAGCGATCAATGCTTCACCAAGGGTGCATCCCAGCTCTTCATGATATTCATTCAGTACTTCCTCTTTCATCTCGAATACCTTACGCACCAGAGAGAAACCATTGCTGTGTACACCGGAAGAAGCCATACCGATCAGAACGTCGCCTGCTTTCAAATCCTTTCCGGTGATCAGATCCTTCTCATCCACGACTCCTACCGCAAAGCCGGCCAGATCGTATTCATTCTCCGGATAGAAGCCAGGCATCTCTGCCGTCTCGCCGCCGATCAGGGCCGCATCAGACTGACAGCAGCCTTCTGCCACACCACTTACGATTTTTGCGATTTTTTCCGGTTCATTTTTTCCACACGCAATATAATCCAGGAAGAATAACGGCTCACCGCCTGCGCAGGCAATGTCGTTGACACACATGGCTACGCAGTCAATGCCTACTGTATCGTGTTTATTAAGAAGAAAAGCCAGCTTTAACTTTGTCCCCACGCCGTCCGTGCCGGACACCAGCGTGGGTTTTTCCATTCCTTTAAACGCGTTAATGGAAAACGCGCCCGAGAATCCGCCCAGGCCGCCCAGTACTTCCGGGCGCATGGTCTCCTTTACATATTTTTTCATCAGTTCTACCGACTTATAACCGGCTTCAATATCTACGCCTGCGTTCTTATAATCCATAACAAGTCCTCCTATGATAGTTCCGCTACAGCCCTCCCAACGCCCGGTACTAGATTGGTTTCCGGCCGCTTCGCGTCCTGAAATCAATCTGGGCGTTGTACGGGCTTCCGCTGTTTTAAGTTCCGCTACAGCCCTCCTGCGCCGGGTAATAGATCAATTTCCGGCCGCTTCGCGTCCTGAAATCAATCTGGGCGNNATCATGCTTGTCCAGAATAAATGCCAGTTTCAGCTTGGTTCCTACTCCATCTGTTCCGGATACCAGCGTTGGCTTTTCCATTTCCTTGAACCGCTCCATGGAAAATGCTCCCGAGAAGCCGCCAATGTTCGTCAGTACCTCCGGTCTCATTGTTTTCTTAATATGTTCCTTCATCAGTTCAACAGACTTATATCCTGCTTCAATATCAACGCCTGCGCTCTTATAATC
>DNJM01000086.1:13068-14708 GCA_003489085.1 Lachnospiraceae bacterium | reverse complement strand
GGAGCATCTAAAACGCCTTAAAATCAGCGGTCACACGGAGGTACGAGATAACATTCTGAATCCGTGAAAAGTAAGGAAATACAGGGATTATATAACACTAAGAGGGAGCTGCCTACTAGTAAACGGTGCTACTCCTAAGCGAAAGGCCGCGCGTTCGAATCGCGCTAGGAACGGGCTATAAAAAGCGGAAATGGTTAGCTAAACAGCTATTTCATTTCCGTTTTTTGCTTTTTTCAATCATTCAAATCCATGCGAGAATCGCCGCTTTCAGCTGAAAAACGTTAGCTGGAAAGCACCTGCCAGCTAACAAATTGCTCGTTTTGCAAACGAATATGTCGCAGCATATTGCTAACAAGAAGCGCAAGGTATGCTGTCACGGTAAGATAAGGATGCAAAACAGAAGTGCATCGGAGGTACTCTCAGCTTAGACACCTCTTCTGAGACTCTTCCATTCGCTGAAGCAGAAAAACAATATACATCCCCATTCGTGCATCTTGGGAGAACGGGCGCCCGTTCAGATCAGTCAAATCTATCGTCTGACCTGAACGGGCTTTCTTGTTCGACAGACAGAAAAAAGGAGGCTATTGCGCAATGAAACATGAAAAAACAGCATTCCTGCCGGATGATGGGGAAAGAGTTGTAGAAATCGAAATTGAGAGGCCCCGCAGCTTCAAAAATCACCCATTCAAGGTATGTGCTGACCGACAGATGATGCAGCTAAAAGAAAGCATCGAGAAATACGGAATTCTTACCCCATTGGTCGTGCGTCCTATGCCGGAGGGCATCTATGAGATCATTTCCGGGCACCGGAGAAAATTTGCAGCAGAACAGCTGGGATATCGGAAATTACCAGTCATTATCCGGGTCATGAAAGACGACGAAGCAATCGTAGCCATGGTAGATTCCGTGCGCCCGTAAGGCGTATGGGTTGGGCACCCATACGGCGTGGGTCATTATTGATATTGCAGTGAGAGCGCAATAGGTAAAAATACCAAAGTGCAGAAATGCACAGCCTATCGTCAACAACTAACCTCGCGTGGAAACACAACGGGGGACAACAGCACGTTTGTAAAGGCACAAGTCAGTGAAACTTCCAAGCTGCGACTGAGTGTCGAGACGAAAGGTTCTGTATGAGGATGAAAGCTATACTGCCTAAAGGACAGTCAGAGGCTGGAGCTAACCATCTCCCCAACGAAATGGAAGGCGATACGTTGGTGTCCAGGCGGATTGTATTTTGCTGTCTGCAATCCGCAGGGTATTCTGGGCAAGCCGACCATCAGCAATGGTAAATGACGAAAATCCCATTCCGACAACAGAACAAATCTCATCGTAATGACCTAAACGGGGATTACCTAAACTGAAACGCCAGTCATGGCTATGCGTAATGCCAAAAGGTGATAAATCTCAAGGATAAAGCCAAGAGAGATGACGCTGAATATTCAGCATGGTAACGGAGCCGTCATAGTAGTCCGAGGACCCTGGATTGACAGGGATANNGTGTCGAGACGAAAGGTTCTGTATCAGCAACCGTTATAACGTGTATGATGGTTCGTGGTCTAAGCCCCGCAGCATATTAAAAAAGCTGCAAACCCTTGAAAATAAAGGCTTGCAGCATTGTTTCTGGCGTCCCAGAGAGGACT
>DNJM01000086.1:8312-12722 GCA_003489085.1 Lachnospiraceae bacterium | reverse complement strand
ACCTCCGACCCCACGCTTAGGAGAGTTTTAAGGCAACGTACATACATGTCTGACTAAGGAAAGATATGTTCGTTTTTGTCAGAAATAAAAACAACTCTCGTGTTAAATCTGGTCAATCTCAGTTCGTCTATGTAAGTCTATGTCAGGCTATAAAAATTAGCTGGCGATTAGCACAGCTAATTTCAGGTTTGAACCCTCATGCAACCTACAGACCATAAACATCGGCTGCCATCCCCAAGGAAAGCCGGGAAATAGCATACAATATTTCGTTGATCAGATACATATTATATTACACCACAAAGGTGCAGATGTCTATTACTTTTTGACTACCGTCGAACTATTTTTCACCAATCTATGGCCTCGAATAATTCATATATATTGCTTCTGTAGCGAGTATAGTGAAAATTTAAAAGAGCGATCAAAGCGGAAGTTCCAGGATGGATGGATAATCCTTGCCGGAGAGTACGGTATTGTATGCCTTAACAGAATTTATCTCCTCCAACCATGTATCACTTTTCAAACTCCTCTTACGTCCGGAATTCTCATCACCTGCTTATCAGGTCTCCAGATATTTCAGCAGGTCTTTAAATGATGTCAACGAATAATCTGCTCGGGAATCAGTACTGGCATCACCTATAGCCGCTACATGAAATCCTCCATTGACACCAGCTTCCACACCGGCATGAGCATCCTCTACCACCAGACAATCCTCTGGTTTAAGCGCCAGCATCTGTGCAGCTTTTATAAACACCTCTGGATCGGGTTTGGAATGAGTAATCTGATTCCCATCTGAAACAGCATCGAAAAAAACATTCAGGCCTATACGTTCCAGGATGTAGGGTGTATTTTTGCTGGATGATCCTATAGCAAGTTTATAGTGCGCATTTCGAAGGATCACAAGGGTCTCTTTCACCTCATCTGACAGGTCCTCCGGAGACATCCTTCCCAGTAATTCACGATAATATGTATTCTTCATCTCTGAAAATACAGCTTTTTCCGACTCTGTATATCGATTTTCAGATTTTTCCAGCACGATATCCAGGCTTGCCATACGGCTGACTCCGCGCAGTCGATTGTTAATTGTTCGATCAAACGGGATTTTTAAATTATCCGCCAATCTTTTCCAGGCCTGATAGTGGTATTCATCAGTAGAGCAAATAACTCCATCCAGATCAAATATGATGCCCTGATACTTCATGATATTTTTTCCTGCTCCTTCCAAAAAGTCATTTATTGTCAACCACGCTCAACTCAGAATCTTTTTCAGAAAGCATTCTGCCACCTCTGCCACAGCCTCTCCTCCGGATACACGCAGATGGCAGTTGTCACCATAGCCGTACCCATCCTTATAGCAGCACTCTCCTCCTCTCAGAACATCTTCGACATCGATAAAACCATCGAATTCTTCACTCTGAACTTTTCTGTAGAGCTTACGAACCTTTTCCCCAGCCTGTGGATCCTGAAAGAACCAGCATCCGGGATAAATGGAAAGCGCATAGACCACTATCCCGTGATCATGTGCTTCACTGACTATCTGCCTGCATCCTTCCCGATACTCCTCCGCTCCAGGTAAAAAATCTCCGCTGTCATCTAAGCTTCCCATACCGATATCATTGCCCCCCAGAGCAAAGATCATATGGGTAATCCCATACTCTCTTAACCCGTCCCACCGGATACGCTTCACTCCGGCAGAGCCAAACATTTTCCTGTTCTCTTCCGCATCTGTCAATAACCGGTTTCCTCCGATTCCGAAGTTGAGAACTGAAATTCTTCCGGGATAGCGGCTGTAAAGTCTCTGTGTCAGTGGCCATACCCATCGATTCTGGGCAGTGATGCTGTCTCCAAAGATGGACAGAACGACATGGCCTGCAGCACCAGATTCCCGAATCACATCAATAGCTTTCAGATAACTGATATTCTGAATCTGAGCCTGATTGAACGTTTCTTCCCACTGTTCATCATAGGTCTTCAGATCTGACAAAGCTCCTGCCTGATCTTTCCCCTGCTGTGCCAGAATTCTGGTCAGATAGCCCACACCGCAAATGGTTTGTACCTCTTCCTTACAGTAAACCTGGACGATGATTTCCATACCTGGTTTGATATCTGCCATAATCGGATCTGCTTCAATTTCCATCCCGGCAGGAATTACAATCCTTTGATCACCCCTGTATGTTACATCCTGGAATACCGGTTCCTTATTCCGTTCATCGGGGAGGATCACTGCAGCTGCTGCGTGGTCAATAATCCCATCATGCTTGCCGAACTGATTGCTGAAACGCAGTATCAATCCATTTCCATCGATATTCAGAGGAACCCGTAACTGAGACGTAGTATCCTTGTTCAACATAAATGGCATCGGAGGGACAACTGCCATAGCATAGGCAGTGATCCGGTTCTGTCCCTGGATTCTCGTAGATCTTTGTAAACGATCTTCAGTACCTGTGCTCATTGTTTCTTCTCTCCATTTGCAATGTAACGTAAGTGATATTATTGCTGTCTTACTTGTTAAAAGTGCGCTTCCGGCAAACCACAGAAGGCGTCCACTGGTGAGGTACCGAGGAAGGGCTGTTTACCGGTAAGGGCATTGACAACCGTATGCATGGTAAACTCGCTGAACAGGTATGCATTCACCAGCGTATGCACCTGTGGAATGTCGTACAGATGATAAGGGTATGCAAAACTGACTGCCATTGTCGGGATCTCCTCATTCATCCATGGCATCGTACAATTCGTATATTCTTTCCAGTTCAACCGGATGGTGGTCTGGTTGGAAACAGGCTGCAGATTGAAGCAGTACAGGATCAGATCGTATTTATCCTTCAGTGAGGCAATGGTAGGAGGCGTTCCTGCCCAGAGGAGGCTTAACTCCTCCATACCCGGTTCATATACTTCAAACCCCTCCGACTCCAGCTGCTCCTTCAACATCTGCGAACATCCACCGATATCCCCGGCACGCCCTGTATTTTCCATGGAAAGAAGGGCAATCCTCGGATACTTTTCAGGTGTCAGCGGCAGAATGTCTGCCGTATCCTTGACCAGTGTCACCCCTTCATCTGCACACTGCTGCGCCCACTGTTGATACTGCTCACAGTGCAGAACTTTCAGAGCATCTTCTGTCGGAATCAGCGTATTTTCCTTCTGTTTCCGGTGCAGCCCGAGCGCAGCCTTCAATCCCAGAATGCGCTCCAGCGCTTCCTGCAGCCGCTCTTTGGTCAGTACTCCCGTATCATACGCTTCCTTCATATAGGAAAAATCCTCTTCAAAGCTGGCGTTAAACAAGAACATATCACATCCCGCCATGATCGCAGCAGGTACCGCATCACACCGTTTCATGCCCGTAAAAAATCCGAGCATAGAGGTGGCGTCAGTGGAAATCAGACCGTTAAAGCCCAGTTCCTGTCGCAGCACACCCTGCAGCAGTTCAGGAGACAAAGTGGCCGGCATATACTGACTTCGCTCTGAAGCATTCGGATTGATCTTTTTCACCAGAGCAGGCTGAGCGATATGCCCGACCATGACGGTCTCTGCTCCGTCCCGGATCAGCTCTCGGTAATTCCTCCCATAGGTTGCCATCCAGTCATCTGCGGAGAGGCTGTTGACAGTCAGATGCAGGTGCTGATCCCGCCCATCCATGCCATCGCCGGGAAAGTGTTTCACCGAAACCGCAACACCCGCTTCCTTCGCCCCTCGCAGGAAGCCCTTGCACATCGCCAGTACCCGGTCCGGATCATTCCCGAAGGAGCGGACATTCACGATGGGATTTCGCCAGTTATTGTCAATATCTGTAACTGGAGCGAAGGACCAGTTACCGCCCACTGCAGCGGTCTCTCTGCAGGCCACCAGCCCCAGCCGGTATGCCTGCTCTTCATGATCCGTTGCACCTACCAGCATGGGCTTTGCAAAAGCAGTTCCGTCTGTCGTAACACCGATCCCGCCGTACTCTGTATTAGCAGCGAGCAGAAAGGGGATTTTTGCCCTCGACTGGATCTCGGTATAGGTTGCACGAATCTCACTGGCAGGTTCCGGCCGGTACAGCACCCCGCCAACATTTTTTTCGATCAGCTCGTCCAGCGTGAAAAAGCTCCCCTCTACGCAGAAAAGCTGACCCAGCTTTTCCTCATCAGTCATCTCTTCGATCGTTTCCTGTACCCAGGTAATATCTTCCTCATTCAAAAAAAACGGTGCTACTGTCAAATCAACCATATCAATTCCTCCTGGTATCGTGTTGGCAAGACAACCTGACTGATACGCAGAATACCAGCCTGTAATCTTCTACATATTTTCATGAAGGTAGTATAGGTCTCATCCTCAACCGGAGTCTCGCGAACCGTTTTACAGGACACGCGGTATCTGCCTCAGGCCTTCATCAATTTCTTTCTGTGCATCTTCAGGAACCTGGCCTTTCCGGAA
>DNJM01000086.1:5680-8017 GCA_003489085.1 Lachnospiraceae bacterium | reverse complement strand
GGAACCTGGCCTTTCCGGAATATGAAACTGAGGGGCTGGCGTTCAATCAGGCTCTGTGGAAGAGCAAAAATCTGCTCGTCTATCTTCCCCTGAGTTCTGAGTTCTTTGATTATTCGTTCCAGGTATTCCTTACCGCTCGTATTATCAAGAATCTGCCCGACAGTTGTCTCGCTGGACAGCATTTCCTCATGACTCCTTATGGCATAATGGCCGATCTTCGGTTCTGTCATGGCACCTTCTCCGAACTCTCCGAAGATTTCCCTGAGCCAGCTGACGCTGTCCGGCATCCAGTTCCGAAGCCTTTCAGACATCGTCCCCATGCCTTCCGGAGTGTTATCTGTCAGATCGCCTGTACCAAATCCATGTAATGCATAACTGTAAATATGTGACTCAAAGGAGATATCCGCATTGAATAATGCCTGCGTGAAATCCATGGTGTTCTGTGCAGTAACAGCCGTATCTGTACGAGAACATGCGAGGAAACAGGGCGGAGTCCTCTCATCTACCGCTTCTATCGTGCCAGGAGCTGTAGGTTCCCACTCCTGTACGGACGCTTTGTTCAGCACGGGGTAGACAAGAATAGCTGCATTCGGCCGGCAGTCGTCTGCCGACATAGTAGCTCCCGCCGCTGTAAGATGCGCTCCCGCAGAGAAACCAACTGCTGCAATCTTATCCGGGTATATTCCCCACTCATCAGCATGGCTTCGGATCATCCTCATGGCCTGCTCAAAATCTCTCAGCGGCTGGGGCCAGACTGAATAAGGCTTAACGGAATAACGCAGAACAAAAGTGTCAAAGCCTGCACGAAGATAATGAAGAGCTATAGGCTCTGCCTCACGGTCAGAGCAGTAACCGTAACCACCCCCAGGGATGACCACAACTGCAGGACGCCTGACAATGTTTTCAAGCTCTCCTCCGTTTGCCAGCAGATAAGTTGTCAGGGTAACCTTTCTCTCTTCGTTCAGTACAATGGATTCTGTGATCATGGTAATACCTCCTGATTCTCAATCAGCCCTTAACTGCTCCGGCTGTAATGCCCTTAACAAAATATTTCTGGATAAATGGAAAGAGAGCCAGAATCGGAAGTATGCCCACGACTGCGATTGCCATACGAACTGTTTCCTGAGGAATAGAAGCCATCAGATTACTGGTACTGGCCATACTTGACGCATTTTCCGACAGAAACTGCACGTTTCGAATCATATTGTTGAGTAGCTGCTGAACACTGTAGAGCTTACTATCTGTGATATAATACAGACCATTCATCCAGTCATTCCAGTAGGCAAGGGCTACAAACAAGCCTATGGTCGCCACAATCGGTTTGGCCATAGGCATGACCACCTTCCTGAATATCGTCATCTCAGATGCACCATCTATTTTGGCAGATTCAACCAGTGCATTTGGTATATTTGTCTGGATATAACTTCTGACCAGAATGACATTGAATGCGCTGAACATCAGGTTGGGAACGATCAGTCCGGCCAGAGTATTCTTGATATGAAGATATCTCGTATACCAGATGTAAGTCGGAACCAGTCCACCATTGAAGAGCATGGTAAAAAACAGTATAAAGGAAAGGAACTTCTTGCCGGGATAATCAGGTCTGGAAATCGCATAACCATACATGAAGGTAATTGTCATCGCGATCAGTGTGCCTGCAGCTGTAACCAGCAGTGTAATCCCGTATGCCCAGAAAATCTGTGCTTTTTCAGTCCAGATATAAGCATAACCCTCCAAGCTGACTTTTCTGGGGATAAAAGAGTATCCATATTTGACAATCTCGGCGTTTCCGGTGAAGGAAGCAGAGATCAGCAGGATCAGTGGTATGATCATTATTAAGGATATGATAATCAGTGCTATATTAACGCCGATCTGAAAACGGCGTTCATTCTTACTCTTGGACATCTCCGGCTCCTTTCATCAAAACAATGCATTTTCTTCACTATATTTACGGGTAATGGCATTGACAATCATAACCAGAATGAAACCTACCAGTGACTGATATACGCAGGCTGCTGCAGACATACCGATATCACCGTTGTTGATCAGCGCCCGGTATACATAGGTATCAATTGTAGTCGTCACATCGATAAGAGCACCGGAATTCTGAGGAACCTGGTAGAACAGCCCGAAATCCGAGTAAAAAATTCTGCCGACGCTCATGAGTACCAGTGTAATTACGGTTGGTTTGAGAAGAGGCAGCGTAATATAGCGGACGGACTTCCATCTGTTGGCGCCATCAATCGATGCTGCGTCATAAAGTTCCGTGTCAATACTCAGAATAGAAGCGAGATATACGATTGAGGAATACCCTGCGCCTTTCCAGAAATTGATAAA
>DNJM01000086.1:0-5459 GCA_003489085.1 Lachnospiraceae bacterium | reverse complement strand
TGATAAAAATCAGGATTGCAGGCCAGTACTTCGGCTCTGTGTAGAATGAGATCGTACTCTGTCCAAGCCCTGTACGTATACTATTAATCAAACCAGTCTGTCCGTTCAGAAACGCATAAGAAAGGTAACTGACAATAACAATAGATATAAGGGAAGGAACCAGGACAAAAGTCTGATATGCTTTGAGCTTCCTCTTTCCTTTTATCCGGCTGAGCAGCAAAGCAATCATGATTGCGGTTACATTATTGACGATAATGAATGCCATATTATACAGAATGGTATTCCGCGTCATGTTGAACGCATCCGGTGTCTTAAACAGGTACTCGAAATTTGACAGACCAGCCCAGTCACTGCCAAAGATTCCCTTCCTGAAATTTACATTCTTGAAAGCAATAATAATACCAACCATAGGAATATAATTATTAATCAGCATGTATACGACACCCGGGAGTGCCAGAAGATAAATCGGAATATGTTTTCTGATTCTGCTCTTTTTCTTCAATACAGCAATGTTTCCTTCCATAAGGATTGCCCCCTTCTAATAAATTACCAGGAAGATTATTATAATCTTCCTGGTTTGTGACAGAAATGTCGTTCAGATTTGGCAGTTACTGCTGACTGGAAAGCCAGGTGTCAACCTGAGCCTGATAATCTTCTATCACATTCTGCATGCCTGCCTGGTCAAGTTCCTTATTGAACTTGTCCAACGACTCCGCCGGATCGGAAGCACCGGTTTCAATGAGATCCTTGTACTTGTTTACTACATTGCTGATGGCAGACAATTCATTCCTGCAATTGGAACTGTCATATGCAAAGCCATACAGAGGAGACATCCTGCCTTCTGTATTGAACCTGTTGAATTGCTCATAAATATCAGGTTCATCAGTTTCAAATGTATAGGCAATTGCGCTGTTGCCGCTGAGCCAGAGTCCATTTGTCCAGCCTACATTCGATGCATCAACACCATCAGGATATCCGACTATGCCATTCTCTTTATCTGTGAATACATAATCCTTGCCTTCGATACCGAAACGGAACAGATTCTGCATATCACTGTTGGTGTACAGGAGATTAAGCACAGCCATTGCCTTTTCAGGGCTCACACACTGTGTGGGAATAGCATACTGGGCGAAGTTAACTTTGGCAGTGGTAATCACGGAAGGGGTCAGTGCTTTTACCGCTATATTCTGACCTGAACTTGCGGAATTCTCAGAAACAGTTCCCGGATGGATTAAACTGATACAACCGAACCCTGTCCCGGCTCTGAAGTAATCATAACACTGAGTTGTTCCGGTCGTAGCATCCGGCAGGAAGAACCCTTTCTGGTTCCAGTCGTAAGCCCTTTCGGCCATTTCCTTATACTCAGGTGTGCTGTACATGTTGATGATCTCAACGCCATCGGACGGATCATCGTCTGCATAGCATCCGACACCATAAGTGAGAAAAGTATCAAAAGTTCCCAGATAATAGTACTCGAAGCAGCCCTTACCAGCCTCGGGCGTTACCAGCGGATACACATCAGGATACAGTTCCTTGACTTTGGTCAGAACATTTTCCACATCGTCCCAGGATTTGATATCATCTGTCGTATAACCCGTCTCATCAAGAATATCTGCAAGGCACATCAGACCTCCCTGCTGTGAATATTCATGGAAAGTAGGAAGACCATACAGCTCGTTGTTCACATAGCAGGCTTTAATATAGTCGCCCATCGCTGCGTCCACGTCTTTTCCGTAATCCTTGATCAGATCGGTCATCGGCAGCAGCTGTCCTCTGTTGGCCAGTTCCTGTGACTGGTTCAGAACAAAGAGTATGTCCAGCTTCTCACCGGAGGAAAGAATCAGATTCTCCTGATCATAGTAAGCACCTGGTTCTACAGGCATCAATTCCAGCTGAGCATCAACGGTCTGCTGGATGATCTTGTTCATTTCATCCTGAATCTCGATCATATCCGCTGGATGGGAATTGGCACCGGGAAACATCATTTTAAGTGTAACTACATTTCCGTCCTTCAAAACAGACGCCGTATCTTCTGCATTTGCAGAAGCGTAGCCTCCTGTCAGTGTGACAGCAGCCAGCACTGAAGCGATCATTGCAACTACTTTACGTTTTTTCATTTGAATTAACCCTCCTGTCGGTATACTTCGCTTCGCGCCTGCCTGCACCGAAGCTTTATCATTGAACCAATGATATTCTAACATGACGAAAACTTGCAGTGATATGTGGATATAGATTTGAAATTGTACGATTTAGACTTGTCAGTTGTCGGAATCATGCTCTCTGCGATAATTTCCGGGTGTCATACCGGTCCACTTCCTGAATACTCTTATGAAGTAGGCAGGTTCATCAATTCCGATTTTCTCTCCGATTTCGGCAACCGACAGGCTGGTTGTGCGAAGGAGCTTCTTGGCCATGATGATCCTGTAGTACTGGATATATTCTATCAGACTGTATCCGGTTTCCTTCTTGAAAATCCGGTTGAGGTAATCATGGTTGAAACTGACCAGTTTCTCCAGCATATTGCGGGTAATGACATCGTTATAATGCTTCTCGATATATTGTTTAACAGCAGCGACAGCATCCTGATCCCGGACGCTTTCTGTCCCATCGACTGGCTGTGGTGTCCTGTCTGCTTCAATTCTTTCTATCGCCTTTTTGACTGTACTCTCAATCTCAGTTGGAGAAGTCGGCTTGAGAAGGTATTCAAAAACGCCGAGGGAAATCGCGCTTCTTGCATAATTAAAGTCCGGAAAAGCTGTCAGTATGATGCAGACAATTCCCGGATAAATCTTCTGGATCCAGCAGATCAGATCGAGTCCGCTCTCTCCGGGAAGTTCTATATCACACAGAGCCAGATCAATATTCTCTGTCATGAGAATTTTCTTGGCTGCATCTGCATTCATTGCGGTATAAACCTCCGTGATACCCAGTTCTCTCCAGCGAACGGATTGCTTAAGAATATTCAGAGCAATTAGTTCATCATCAACTATGAGTATTTTCATTTTCTGAATTTCCCTCCTGCGCAATAAGAGGAATCGTCAGCTTCACAGACGTCCCTTCCCCTTTTTCTGTTGAAATCCTTATTGACCAGCTGCCCTGATACAGCATATTCATTCGCTGTATCAGATTACTGATTCCGACATGCTTCCCGCTTTGATCATTGTAATCTCTATCGGTAATTCGGGCGGCCAGTTCCGGATCCATTCCCCTTCCATTGTCTTCTACACCGATGACCAAATTCTGACCTGTACTGCAGGCTGACACTTTGATAACCAGTTTTTCAACATAGGTTATATTGTGTTTGACGGCATTATTCAGGAACGTCAGGATGATCATAGGGGGTACCGGCTGCTCCATCAGGGATTCATCCACCTGAAGATCAAAGGAGATCATTGACTCATATCGGATCTCCTGGATCGCCGCGAAATCATGCACACATGTCAGTTCATTTCCAAGCGGATGGAAGGTTCCCTTCTCTGCCAGCAGATACCTGAAGTACTCTGCCGTAGACTTGGAAAGAGCCTGAATTTTTCTGTAGTCCTGCAAGCCTGCCAGACCATAGATAATATTCAGGATATTCGCATAGAAATGTGGCTGGATCTGCAGTTTCAGATAGTTGCTCATGATTGTCTGCTTCTCAAGCTTGTCATCATATACCTGTATTTTGAGCAGCTTGATCTGTTCCGTCATCTGATTGAAGGTCTGGTACAGATCGTCGATATCTTTGTTTTTTGCTTTTCCAAGCCGGATGTCCAGATTGCCCTTACCAAAAGAGAGCATCGCCTGCTGCAGCTGTACCAGTGGATTGATCAGGCTCTGTTTCTGATAATGCAGGTTAGCTGTAAAAATAAACGTAACGACCATTACTGCCAGAATCAGAAGTACAATATATACATACAGGTTTCTTGAATTCATGGCAGGTGTCAGTTCGATCAGCAGGCTGAAGTCACTTCCTGATACCGGTTTCACAAAATCTATTTTTCTGGACATCCACGGTCTTTTTAGATCTGTCGGTTTGATGGAAATCTGATCATCCGGAAGGAGCAATGCTGTCGAACCATCCTCTGTAAGATTCAGGTCATCAGCAATACCCCCTGCATCGATAACAGCGCCGGCATAGATATCATCCACGCTGAATATCGTCATGAAATACTGTCTGTCCCCTGCCTTCTCCAGATGCCATATGCCATCAGGTCTGCCGCTCTCTTCTACTCTTGCGGTGATGATCTGCCAGAGTGCCCTGCTCTCAGTATAGTTACTCCCGATCGAAGCCGCCGTATTGATCTTGAGATCTCTCTCCGGATTATAAACGAACAGCATGCACGAATTGTCAGATGTGTTGATCTCCTGCTCCATGTAATTCTGGAGATTTCTGGCTGCTATTCCCCTGGTCAGCAAATCATCTGACTTTAAGTCCGTACGTTCCACTCCATTGTTGTAATATAGTGTACTGATGACGGCTCGCTCATCAGATTCCATCAGGGTATCCAGATGTCTCATACTGGTATCAAGTATACTGTCATAGAACATGAACGCCTGCCGCTCACTCTGCACGGCTGAATAGATTCCCAATCCCATGAATATTGCCATACTGACGATGAAAACGATAGCTATTGACAGCAGCAGGTTGCGGAACAGTTCTCTATTACCCCCGGGCATAAATTCACCTCAGGCAAAGTCTGGATCAGACCACAATGCTCTGTCCCGACCTTTGATAAATAGGCTTTCAGCTATTCTGAATGTGCCTTTCAGCCGAATATCCTCCGAGGAAGCTCCTATCATTACGAATACATCACCTTTTTCAACCATCCATCTGTCATTCCCCGTATAAAAAGCTGTCTGGGAAGCGGCAGTCGAAAACTCTACTGTCTTTTCCTCGCCGGGTTCCAGATCAACACGTATAAATCCTGCCAGCTCCTTTACAGGGCGCATCCTGCTGGCAAATATATCCTGCAGGTACATCTGTACAATCTCTGTCCCATGACAGTTTCCTGTGTTTTTTATCTTCATTGAAATAGTAAGACTATCCTCTGGCCCGATCTCAGTGGAACTCATCTGCAGATCTTTGTAATCAAAACTGGTATAGCTGCATCCAAATCCAAAAGGATACCTTGGTGTGTGCGGCAGGTCCACATAGTCTGCAAACCCGATACTCGGGCCCTGATGCCACGAAGAGCCCCCCAGGTGATTGTACCAAATGGGCAGCTGGCCGGCATTTCTTGCCACAGTACAGGGAAGTTTTCCTGAAGGATTAACCGTCCCTGTCAATACATCTACTATAGCCTCCGATCCACATTCCCCCGGTGTCCAACATTCCAGAATGGCGTCCAGATTTTCATCTGCAATATCGCTTGAAATGGGTCTTCCATCCAGATGTATGCCAACCAGCGGTTTACCCAGCTTTTTAACAGCCTGAATAAATGCATCCTGACACGCAGGAAGATTAATATCCGTGCCAT